>VTTJ01000008.1 GCA_008364785.1 Bacillus sp. BGMRC 2118
GATATAATCATCTTCGACCTAAACTTCCGAAAATAAACATGTCTACCATTTTTAAGAACTACACTGGCACCACTCGAATTTTCTCTGTTGTATTTTAACTATAAATTAGCTTTCAATCACTTTTAATACTTTAAATCCATATGTCTGAAGCTGAATGCTACCTGGTTCCACAATATCCCCTGTTAACAAGTCAGTGGCAGTGGTACTGATTGGTGCTTCAATCTCAAGGTCAGTCGCTGAATTATTGATTATAAATAACAATGACTCATTTTCAACTGTTTTCTTATATATAACGTGATTTGTTTCGTCATTGGCCTCGATAAATTGGAATGAACCTTGGTTCCCAAATGCAGGTTCAGTCTTTCGCAGAGCTATTAGTTTTTTTACAAAACCAAACAGTTCTAAATCTTGCTTTTCTTTATCCCAAATCATGCATTTTCTACATCCTGGATCCTGCCCACCGGTCATTCCGATTTCATCCCCATAATAGATACAAGGGCTACCCGTAAACGATAATTGGAATAAATATAATAACTTCATTTTATCCTTATTATCGTTACATAAAGTTAAAATTCTTGGAGTATCGTGACTATCCAATAAATTAAATTGAACTTCATTCACATTATTTGGGTATGAATGAAGTACACCAGATATGATGTTTGCAAAATGAGAAGCCTTTACAGCATCTTTGGCGAAAAATTGTAAGGCACCATTCGTAAATGGATAATTCATAACAGCATCAAATTGGTCACCTTGCAACCAAGGCATGGAGTCATGCCAAATCTCACCTAATATGTATACGTCAGATTTTATTGTTTTTACAGCTTGCCTGAATTCTCTCCAAAATTGATGATCCACTTCGTTTGCAACATCTAAGCGCCAACCGTCAATATTAAATTCTCTTACCCAGTACCGTCCAACTTCTAACAAATATTCCTTTACTTCTGGGTTTTCTGTATTTAATTTGGGCATTTCTTTTACAAAGGCAAATGTATCATAGTTTGGCATAGGCTCTGTAATGATCGGAAATTCACGGAGGTGGAACCAGTTTTTATAAATTGAATTCTCACCATTTTCTAATACGTCCTGAAACTGTGGGAAATAATAGCCACTATGGTTAAATACCGCATCTAACATAACTTTAATGCCATGATCATGGCACGTTTTGACGAGCTGCTTAAATGTCTCTTTATCACCAAATTGCGGGTCAATTTCCATGTAGTCAATCGTATCATATTTATGATTAGACTTTGCCTTGAATATTGGGGTGAAATAGAGACCGGTTATACCCAAGTCTACTAAATGGTCGATATGATCCAGTATCCCTTGAAAGTCACCTCCGAAAAAATTGTTGAATTCGGGTTCAGTACTTCCCCAAGGAAGTGTACCAGGAGGGTTAATACTAGAATCACCGTTTGCAAATCGTTCTGGGAAGATTTGATACCATACTGTATCCTTTACCCAGTGTGGTGCTTGGAATACATCGACTTTATTAATGAAAGGAAAACAAAAATAATAGGCTGTATCATCTAGAGGCTTTTCAGAATAAAACCCTTTTTCTGTATAAATTAGTTTTTCTGAATCACTCTTTAACTCAAATCCATATCGTAATCTACGAAATGGAGGAGTGACTTCCACAAACCAATAGTCGAATAATTCATCTGACCCACTTATACTCATTGGTAATTGCTTAGTTTGAAACTGTCCTTCTTTCCAATCATAGGGATCACCACAAATTAGCTCAACTTTTTGTACATCATCTTTTTTGGTACGTAGGCGAATATGTAATGTAGCTTGATTGTATGCATATGCGTAATTATTTTTAGGTCTATGATAGATAGCTTCTTTTAGCACAATGTTTCACCTCATTATCAAATTATGCAAGCGTTTGCTTTTATTTTATTAGGTTATTAGAACATAAATAGAAAGTCAATAAATAACAGATAGTGTGAATGTATTAAGGCAAGCTGGGTATTATAAAATCGAGTTTGATAAAAAGTTGTTGTCAAACAGAAAATAGAATGTATAATGAAAATGTAACTACTTAGTGCAATCGTTTTCATAAAATATTTTTTTACATATTAGTGCAAACGTTTGTCATAAAAAGTAGTGGTTTTTTCAAAAAGAGACGGAGGGGTCAATATGAAAAAGTTATTTTCTATTTTTATGATTATGATCCTTGCTTTTGGCGTTCTTGCAGCTTGTGGTCCTCAAGAGGAAGCTGAAGAACCAGCAAAAGGCGGAGACGATAATCAAGCAGCAACTGGTGAAATGCCAGAAAAGCCAGAGAAACTTATAGTTTGGGAAGACACTGATAAAGGTGTTGCACTTCAACCAGCTATTGATAGCTTCACAGAAGAATACGGTATCGAAGTAGAATTTAAAGAATTAGGTATGGCTGACGAAATTCGTGAGCAATTACCACTTGATGGTCCTGCAGGTACTGGTCCAGATGTAGTAACTCTTCCACATGACCAAATTGGTCAAAACGTTGTTTCAGGTCAAATTATTGAATTAAATGTAGATCAAGAAGTTCTTGATACATTTACTGAAGCTTCAGTTTCAGCACAAATGTTTGATGGGAAGCTTTATGGTCTGCCAAAGGCTACTGAAACTCCAATCTTTATTTATAACAAAGCATTAATGGAAAAAGCTCCTGAAACATTTGATGAGCTTTATGAATATTCAAAAGGTCTTGGGAAAGACCAATTCGGTTTCTTAGCATTATGGGATAACTTCTATTTCTCTTATGGAATCATGGGTGGAATGGGCGGTTATGTATTTAAAAACAATGATGGTGCACTAGATGCGAAAGACCTTGGTTTAAGTAACGAAGGTGCTATCGAAGGTGCTACTTATATTCAAAAGTGGTATAAAGATGTATTCCCTAAAGGAATTATCGGTGAAAACGGTGGTTCAACGATGGACGGTCTATTCAACGAAGGTAAAGCTGCTTCTGTAATGAATGGTCCATGGGCTTTCCAAAGTATGAAGGACGCTGGAATTGATTACGGTGCAGCTCCACTTCCAAAGTTACCAAACGGTGAATATCCACAAACATTCATGGGAGTTAAAGGATGGCATGTAACGTCTTATTCTAAGCACCCAGAATGGTCAACTAAGCTAGTTGAATGGTTAACAAACTATGATAACGCTAAGACGCGTTTCGAACAAACTGCTGAGATCCCACCAGTTAAGAAATTAATTGAAGATCCAGTTATTGCTGAAAACGAAGGAGCAAAGGCTGTCGCTGTTCAATCTGAACGTGCTGTTCCAATGCCGAACATTCCAGAAATGGGAGAAGTTTGGGGACCAATGGCTACTGCACTTCAAACAGTTGCAAACCAAAAGGCAGAGCCTAAAGCTGCTTTAGAAGAAGCTGTTAAAACAATTAATACGAACATTGAAGCAAACCACAGCAATAAATAAGTCACAATAAAAAACGATAGCGGTACTTTCCTCAGAGGAAGGTACTGCTACTCGCTTTTTATCGTATAAAATACAGAAAATGTCCTTGCTTACCATATTTTTAGTGAGTGTGTAATAGAAAGGGGATACCATTTCATTATGGAACCGACTCTTGAATCATATCAATCAAACCATAGAAAAACTGCAACAGCCTTATCCATCATTCCAGGATTAGGGCAGTTATATAATCGTCAAACTTTAAAAGGAATTACATTCCTGGTTTTGACTCTTGCTTTTATTGTTGCGTTTAAGGACATCTTAAACTTGGGTTTATGGGGATTAGTTACTCTTGGGGAAAAACTTCCACGAGATAACTCTATCTTCCTTCTCATATATGGTATCCTTGCACTAATCGTCTTAGTATTAGGTATTGGATTCTATATATTTAACTTGAGAGATGCTTATAAGAATGGGCAAAAACGTGACTTAGGCTTCAAACTGCCAACATTACGTGAGCAATATCGAAATCTTGTTGATGTAGGTTTCCCTTACTTAATTATTTCTCCAGGATTATTATTGTTAATATTCGTCGTCATTTTCCCCATTATATTCTTAGTCCTTCTAGCCTTTACGAACTATGATTTATATCATTCCCCTCCAGCTAAATTAGTGGATTGGATTGGAATACAGAACTTTATTGATATTTTTAGATTAGAACTTTGGAGAAAGACATTCATTAGCGTTTTAGCCTGGACATTAATTTGGACCTTCGGGGCAACTACACTTCAAGTTGGTCTAGGTATTTTCCTTGCAATCCTAGTAAACCAAAAGGATTTAAAAGGAAAGGCGATTATTCGTACAATATTTATTTTACCTTGGGCTGTTCCAGCATTCGTATCCATTCTTGTATTCTCCGGAATGTTTAATGAATCCTTTGGAGCTATTAATCGAGACATACTTGAGCCATTAGGGATCGGTCCAATACCATGGATGACAGAAGTTTGGTGGACACGCTTAGCATTAATTTTAATCCAGTCTTGGCTCGGTTTCCCATTCATCTTTGCTATGGTAACCGGTGTTCTTCAATCTATTCCTAATGAATTATACGAAGCAGCAACAGTGGATGGAGCTTCAAAATGGCAGCAATTCAAGAATATAACGTTACCATTGGTTCTGTTCGCTACTGCACCGATCATGATTACGCAATACACGTTTAACTTTAATAACTTTAATGTAATTTTCCTATTTAACGGTGGTGGTCCTGCCGTTTCAGGTCAAAATGCAGGTGGTACAGATATCTTAATCTCATGGATTTATAACTTAACCATGACATCACTGCAATACAGTAAAGCTGCCGCTATTACATTGTTGCTGTCTGTACTTGTAATTACAGTGGCTATCTGGCAGTTTAAACGTTCAAAATCATTCCAAGAAGAGGATATGATGTAATATGACTAGTAAACAAGCAAATATTGTTCGATTGACCCTATCGTATTTAGTTGTTCTTATAATGGCAACTGTCATTTTATACCCAATCGTTTGGATTATCGGTTCATCTTTTAATCCAGGTAACAGTTTATCTGGATCAAGTATTATTCCTAAGAATGCAACGCTGGATCATTATAAATATTTATTCGATCCAGAGCAAAGTGACTATCTAATTTGGTATTGGAATTCTGTTAAGATCTCATTTTTAACCATGATTTTCTCGGTTATCTTAATTAGTTTAACGGCTTATTCATTCTCAAGATATCGTTTTATTGGAAGAAAGAATGGACTACTAACATTCCTAGTCCTTCAAATGATTCCAAACTTTGCAGCGCTGATTGCAATATTTGTACTTGCATTAGTTACAAAATTGTTAGATACTCATCTTGCATTAATCTTAATTTACGTCGGTGGTGCGATCCCGATGAACACCTGGTTAATGAAGGGGTATTTAGATACAATTCCAAAAGAGCTTGATGAATCCGCTCGTATGGATGGAGCAGGACACTTCCGTATTTTCTGGCAAATCGTTATGCCGTTAGCGAAGCCAATTATCTCAGTCGTGGCGCTATTTACATTTACTGCACCGTTTGCAGATTTTATCTTGGCTCGTATCATCTTAAGAAGTGAAGAAAACTTTACCCTTGCAGTAGGATTATACGATCTTATTAGTAACCAGTTTGGTAATGAATTTACGAAGTTTGCTGCTGGATCAGTATTGATAGCAATTCCGATTGCGATTCTTTTCTTATCATTCCAGAAGTACTTTGTATCAGGACTAACTGCAGGTGGAACGAAAGGTTAATAGAAAATGGTTAGAGGAGGAACGGAGATTGAGCAGAAAGATTATTCTATTGCTTATCCCGTTTCTTCTTTTTTACGGCTTACATACACAAGCTGATGAAAAAGAAGAACAGAGCTGGCAAGATGAAATGATTTATTTTATAATGATTGACCGTTTTAGCAATGGAGATACATCAAATGACTATGAAGTAAATCCTAATGACCCATCTGCCTATCATGGTGGAGATTTTAAAGGGATTATCAATCAATTAGATTATATTGATGAAATGGGATTCACGGCCATTTGGTTAACACCTATTGTAAAAAATGAAGAAAAAGGCTATCACGGCTACTGGACTGAAGACTTTTATGATGTGGAGGAGCATTTCGGTACGCTAGAGGAATTTAAAACACTGGTCGATGAAGCACATAAACGTGATATCAAGGTCATTCTAGACTTAGTCGTAAATCATACGGGATACAAGCACCCATGGTTAGTAGAAACAGATAAGCAAGATTGGTTTCATGAGCGTAAAGATATTTCCAACTGGGAAGACCAAGACGATGTTGAAAATGGTCAACTAGCAGGACTACCTGATTTGGCACAAGAAAATCCAGAGGTTGAAAAATACCTTCTTGATATGGCAAAATGGTGGATTACGGAAACAGACATTGATGGCTATCGTTTAGATACAGTAAAACACGTACCAAAGCCATTTTGGGAAAAGTTTTCAAAGGAAGTAAACAGTGTGAAGGAAGACTTCTTCTTACTTGGAGAGGTTTGGCACAATGACCCACGGTATGTTGCATCATATGGTGAAACAGGGATTGACGCATTTGTAGATTATCCTCTATTTGAAAAGCTGGTTGATACATTCAAGGAACCAGATAAGCGTCTCGACTGGTTACTTCAAATTTGGCTAAGAAATCAGTCTTTCTATGAAAACCCTTACCTATTAGGTACATTCCTGGATAATCATGATAACGTCCGCTTTACGAGGGAAATTATCCAAGAAAGACAAAATCCTGAGACACGGTTAAAGTTAGCACTTACGTATCTTTACGGAGCTCCTGGCATTCCAATTGTCTACTACGGTACAGAAATAGCGCTAGATGGTGGTAATGATCCAGACAACCGCAGAATGATGAGCTTCCGTGCAGATAAAGTAATTATTGATTATATCGCTAAATTAGCAGATATTCGTAAACAATACCCTTCACTTCAAAAGGGTGATTTTGAGCTGTTATTTGAAGAAAAAGGGATGGCTGTGTTCAAAAGAACGTACAAAGATGACATTACAATTCTAGCTATTAACAACTCATCATCAACGATGACAGCTACTATACCATCCGATAAAATAGGTGATGGGAAAGAGTTGAGAGCACTATTAAATGATGAGCTGATTAGAACTTCTAAAGGCTCATTCAATATTTCTATGGATCGAGAAACATCAAATATCTTTGAAGTACATGAGAAAACAGGACTTAACTGGAAGTTTATCGGTGCAATGATAGGAGTTTGGGTTGTATTTGGATTATTTATTATCTATATAAAGAGACGTTCAAAAGCACAAAAAAATTAATCTAGAATTGGAAACAAACGGGCACATACAAATACTCTAAAAAATTATAAAATAGTATGTAAAGACTTGGGAGAGGAAGACTTACAATGGCGGTTACCATAAAAGATGTTGCGAAGCTGGCTAACGTTGCACCGTCCACCGTTTCGAGAGTAATTGCAGATAGTCCTAGAATTAGTAAGCAAACAAAGGAACGGGTAAGGGAAGCAATGAAGGAATTAGGGTATCATCCTAATTTTAATGCCCGCAGCTTAGCAAACCAGGCCACTAAAGCAATTGGTTTAATTATGCCAAGTTCAGCGAATAAAGTGTTTCAAAATCCATTCTTCCCTGAGGTATTAAGAGGGATTAGTACATTTGCCCACGAAAAAGATTATGCACTTTATATGTCTACTGGTGAAACAGAGGAAGAAATCTTTCAAGATGTCATGAAGATGGTTCAAGGTAAGAGGGTAGATGGAATCGTCCTTTTATCATCTAAAGTGGATGATGAAATCATTGATTATTTACAAGATAGAGAGTTTCCCTTCACGTTAATTGGAAAACCATTTAAAGAAGCAGAATCTATCACTCATGTTGATAATGATAACTATAAGGCTGCCAAAGAAGTGACGGAATACTTAATTGGTTTAGGGCATGACCGTATTGGTTTCGTCGGAGGTAATTCGCAGTTAGTCGTTACGTTAGACAGATTACTCGGTTATGAAAAAGCTCTATCCAATTCAGGTATAGACTATCGTGATGAGTACATTATTCATGAGGAATTCTTGCAAGAAGGTGGGCAAGAAGCGGTTAAAGAGCTGCTTGCCTTGGCAGAACCTCCAAGTGCTTTAGTTGTTGCAGACGACCTTATGGCATGGGGAGTATTAAATACGCTTGATGAGATGGGATTAAATGTCCCGACAGATATGTCTGTTATTAGCTTTAATAACTTAATGTTATCGGAAGTTTCTAAGCCTCCATTGACATCTGTAGATATTAAAATTTTTGAGTTAGGCTGCATGGCGTGCAAATGTTTAATAGAAAAGGTAGAAAATCCTACAGAACATGTAAAACGTATTATCGTACCTCATCAAATTATGAAGAGACAATCATGTCACCAGAAAGCATTACAATTAGAGGAGGCTTAAATGCCTCCTCTTTTTTTCTACCCATTGATCACAGTACCACCATTAATATGCAGCATTTGACCTGTCATATAAGATGACTCATTGCTTGCTAAATAGACATAAGCAGGTGCTAGCTCATAAGGCTGTCCAGGTCTCTTCATAGGACTGTTGGATCCGAATGTTGCTACTTCCTCACTTGTGAACGTAGAAGGAATGAGCGGCGTCCAGATGGGACCTGGAGCTACACCGTTAACTCGTATTCCCTGACCGACTAATTGCTTCGATAATGAGCGTGTGAAGGAGACAATGGCTCCTTTCGTCGAAGAATAATCCACGAGTTTCTCATTTCCTTGATAGGCAGTAATAGAAGCCGTATTGATAATTGAGCTGCCACTCTTCAAATGTGGCAATGCTGCTTTAGTTAGATAAAAGAAAGAATAGACATTTGTTTGGAATGTCTTATGAAGTTGTTCAGCACTGATATCGATGATTGAATTTTGAGGATGCTGTTCTGCTGCATTATTCACGAGAATATCAATTCGAGAAAATGTATTCATCGTTTCTACGATCACTTCATTGCAAAATTGCTCCTCTCCAATATCACCAGCAAGCAATAAGCATTTTACTCCTTCGGCAAGTATCAGGTTCTCCGTATCCTTGGCATCTTCATGTTCATCTAAATAGACAATGACAACATGTGCACCTTCCTTGGCAAAATACAGGGAAACTGCTTTTCCAATCCCACTATCTCCACCTGTAATAATGGCTACTTTACCTTCGAGTTTCCCACTTCCTTTATAATTTGTGTCTATAGATACAGGTTCAGGCTTCATGAGGGACTGGATACCAGGTTGCTGGTTTTGATGCTGAGGAGGTAATGTTTGTTTTTTTTGTTTATCCATACTTGTCTCCTTTCCCATACTAAAACTAGTATGTGAATATAGAAGAAAAGTATGAAAGAATCTGCAAATATAAAAAACAAGGCACAACTGGCCTTGTCTTACGTTTAACGATAGTTAATGAACTGAACTTCTATTGGTAAATCAGCGTTTCGAATGGCTGCAATAATGCCTTGCAGATCATCTCTGTTTTTTCCTGTAACACGAATTTGGTCATCTTGAATTTGACTCTTTACCTTCAGACCGGAGTTTTTAATAATGGTGTTAATTTTTTTTGCATTTTCTTTATCAATACCTTGAACAAGTTTTGCACGTTGACGTACTGTTCCTCCTGAAGCATTTTCCAGTTTTCCGTAATCAAGATTCTTAATCGGCACACCACGTTTAATCAGCTTTGAAATGAGTACATCTTTTAGCTGTTCCATCTTGTAATCGTCATCTGAAACTAAAACAATTTCTTCTTTTTCCAATGAAATATCACTTTTACTTCCTTTAAAGTCATACCTAGTTTGGATTTCCTTTAATGCAATACTGATTGCGTTCGTTACTTCCGGTAATTCCACCTTTGAAACAATATCAAATGAGCTTTCCTTTGACATAACATTTACCTCCAATAAAAACTATACTTTTACTCATTGTACAAAATTATTTCATGCATATACAAATGTTGTGTGATTTTTTTGGCACATCTATGAAAATTAAGTGATATAATGATTCGAAATGGAAAGAATGATAGAGAGTAACAGTGAAAGAGGGTAGACATACATAATGATTGAAGCAGGTAAAGTGCAAACACTACAAGTATATAGAAAAGTAGATTTCGGATATTATGTGAGTGATGAAGTAGAAGAGGTGTTATTACCTAAAAAAGAGATAATAGGCGAGATTCAATTAGATCAAGAAGTTGATGTATTCATTTATCACGATCATGAAGGTAGATGGATTTCAACGATGAAAACACCAATTATCACAATTGATTCATATGAATGGGTCGATGTAGTGGGTGTTAACCCGGGTCTTGGTGTATTTATTAACATTGGTATATCAAAGGATATATTAATTTCATCTGATGACTTGCCATTATTTGTAGAAGTATGGCCGGAAGTAGGAGACAAGCTATATTGTTCTTTAAAATGTGATAAAAATGGTCGTTTACTAGGTAAGCTTGCTCCAGATCCAGTTATGAAGGAGATGGCAACACAAGCGACGAGATCAACTTATAACAAGAATCTAAAGGGCAGAATTTACCGAACTGTAAAGGTAGGATCATATATTTTTACCGAGGAAGGCTATATAGGATTTATTCATGAATCACAGCGTCGACAAGAACCACGCTTAGGTGAAGAAATTGAAGCGAGAGTCATTGATGTAAAAGAAGATGGAACAGTCAATGCTTCACTGTTGCCGAGAGGACATGAAGGCATGGACCAAGACTCTCAAGTAGTTTATGAATATATGGAGAGTAGAGGAGGAGCAATGCCCTATTGGGATAAGAGTGCTCCAGAAGATATACAAGAGCGATTTGATATGAGTAAGGCTGCATTTAAACGTGCCTTAGGTAAACTGATGAAAGAAGGGAAGATATACCAGGAAGAAGGCTGGACATATTTCTCTTCTCGAAAATAAACATGAGATGAAAGGCTGCATAAGAGATGCAGCCTTTTTTAGTTTGGTTGTAAATTAAGGGGGGGAATTTTATATTATGGATGTGTTAACGTACAGTGTCGAAATTTAGCAGGGCTGATGAAATTGAAGGATGGGAGACTCCCTCGGTATCCGGCGAGTCTCATGGAACGAAAATCAACAACAAGGGCCTATAATATAAAAAAAATTTTATAAAGTAGTTAACTATGGTCGAATTCTGTCGATAGAAAGTATGATATCTAAAAAAAGGAGCGAACCAAATGGGAAAAAAGGTTACTGCACTATTATTAATGATTGCCCTACTTGTTGGTTGTTCTTCCAATGCTGCAAACAACACTGAAACGACTGACAGAATCAAGATCGGCATTATGCTGTCAGACGTAGGTTTAGGAGATCAATCTTTTTCAGACTCTGCTTTTAATGGATTAATTAAAGCAAGAGAAGAGTTAGATATATTATTTGATTACCGCGAATTAAGTGATTCAGAAACATATGAAAAGGGACTCACAGAATTAGTTGAAGAAGGCAATGATATTGTTGTCGGTCTTGGATTTATGGTACAGGAGGATCTTGAAAAAGTTGCAAAAAAATATCCAAAGCAAAAATTTATTTTAATAGACTCTGTATCGGACTTATCAAATATTACTTCTATTACGTTTAAGGAAGATGAAGGAAGCTTCCTGGCTGGTGCTGCAGCTGCGTTAGCCACAAAGACTAAAAAAATCGGTTTTGTTGGGGGAGATGATGTTCCTCTTATTCATAAATTTGCTAATGGGTTTGAGCAAGGAGCAAAATCAATCAATCCGAGTATAGAAGTAGTTGTCGAGTATGCAGGTGACTTTGGAAATGACAAGCTAGGTAAAGACATGGCTTCAAAGATGATTGATCAGGGAGCAGACGTGTTATACGCAGCAGCTGGTTTCACAGGAGTTGGTCTTCTTCAAGAGGCACAAGCAAGAAGTGTGCATGCAATTGGAGTTGATAGTGATCAATTCTTCTATGCAGAGAAGGCAGTTATGACCTCTATGTTAAAGAAAGTGGATGTTGCTTTATTCCAGATTATTTCAGATTATGTTAAAAATAAAGAACTTCCTAAAGGTAACGTTGTACTTGGACTTAAGGAAGACGGTGTTGATTTAGCACCAATCCGAGTGATTCCTTTCACTCAAC
This sequence comes from Bacillus sp. BGMRC 2118, assembly GCA_008364785.1. Classification (GTDB taxonomy): domain Bacteria; phylum Bacillota; class Bacilli; order Bacillales; family SA4; genus Bacillus_BS. The sequence goes on from VTTJ01000008.1 coordinate 12,082, forward strand.
AACAGTTAAAAACAATTACTGATCTAAAGCAAGAAATTATTAGCGGGAAAGTGACCATTTCACAATAAGGAGGTACAGTACGCATGAATCTTAAAAAGAAACTGATGCTTCAATCAATGGCTGCACTAGTCTTGGCAATTGCCATGATTGGCTTTATCGTTGTGAAGATGCTAGAAATTGATAAATCCAATACAGACTATGTTCCATATTTGCTTTCCGTGCAGGAATTGAACGCGCAAATGAAAATTACAAAACAAAGCTTAAATAACTTTTCATTTAATATGACTGAAGGTAATAAAGCAGAAGCGATGGAACAATTAGTAGTCACTCGAGAAAGCTTCGAAAAAGTTCAAAAACTAAACACTCTACCAGAGTCTAAAAAAATCATTGCGAAGTCTTATGAGAAGTATGAAACACTGCTGTTTGAAGCGCAGAAGTCTTTACAAGCATCTGAGTCTTCAGAAGTGAAGAAGCAATCTATTCGTACAAATGGAATTCTAAATGATCTATATTTACTAGACATGTATGCAAGTAAACATTATGACTTTATTCAAGAAACGTTAAAGAAAAAAATTGCTACAACTATTTTAATAGCGATCATTGGATCCGCCATCTTAATCGTAGCTTCTGTCCTATTAAGCTATCGTTTAACGTTATCGATTACGAAGCCTCTGGAGCGCTTAAGTCATAATGCAAGAAAAATAGCTTCTGGAGATCTTGTCGTAGAGGAAGTAACGTATAACAATAAAGATGAGATTGGTGAATTGAATCAATCATTTACGATTATGGTCCAGCAATTACGTAGTTTAATTGGTTCCATTGAATCAGTAAGTAAAAACGTTGAACAATTCTCCCGTGATATTGAAGATGAAAACCGAGGTCTTATTGAAATAAGTAATCAAGTTGCTGTTTCAACAGATGAATTATCTTCAGGATCACAGGCTATTTCAGAGGACTTACAAAACTCAGTACATTTAGTTGAGCAAATGTATCAAGAATTCGAAAATAATGTTAATCGCTCTGCACAGACAGCTGAATACAGTGTCGCTGCAGAAGAATCGATTACTTCAGGTAGACAAGCAATACTAGAACAAAAACAGTTATTAACAGAAAATATTGAATCCACGAAAAAGATTGAAGTGGCTACAAAGGATTTCTCTAGTTATGCAAGCAAGATTGAAGAGATGGCTACATCTGTATCATCCATTGCTGATCAAACCAACCTTTTAGCTCTTAACGCAGCCATAGAGGCAGCACGGGCAGGTGAGGCAGGGAAAGGATTTGCAGTTGTTGCAGATGAAGTGAGAAAGCTTGCCGAAGACTCTACTCAAGCGACAAAGCAAATCTTTGAAATGGTTGATCATATTAAAAAGGGATTAGCAGAAGTATTGCAGTCTGTAGGCAAGGGTGTACAAATTGCAACGAAGCAAGAAAAGTCAATGGTCGTTACAACAGATGCCTTTGAAAACATCGGTGAAAAGGTACAAGGTATCACGTCTGATATTGAAGAGTTGGTTAAAGGAATCACCAACTCGAAAGAACTTGGAGAACAAGTGTTAGAATCAGTAGGAAACATTAGTGCGGTTATAGAAGAATCTGCTGCTGGAAGTGAAGAAATCTCCGCTTCAACTACAGAGCAATTGCATGCATTTGAAAAGCTTGCAGCAAAAGTAACAAGCATGAGAAAGCTAACTGATGAATTGAATGAAGTGTTATCTCAATTTAAAATGCATTAACAAAGCGAGACCAGCTCTTAACAAAAGCTGGTCTTTTGTTTGTTTTAGGCTATTTTCTAAAACTTTGTTGCTTTTAGTACAATTATTCTTGGTGTACAACCCAGTTCTAGAATCAAATTGAGGTTGGATTGGAAAAGAGCCACTCTCTTTATGTATAGTAGTAACTAGATACTAAGGTAAAAATCCGGCTTCCTGAGATTTTTACGCAAAAGCACAATCTATATGAAAATAGCCTTGTTTTATCATTCTTTGATACAGTATAGGATGAGTGAAATTACATAGTAAACTTATAAGTTGTACGAATTTGCATAAAGTAGTAAGGAGGAGGGATAGTTTGGGTTTAATAAAAGAATTTAAAGAATTTGCAGTAAAGGGAAATGTCATTGACTTAGCTGTCGGGGTAATTATTGGCGGTGCATTTAACAAAATTGTCTCTTCATTAGTGGACGACATAGTTATGCCACCCATCGGGATGTTAATTGGAAAGGTTGATTTTGCCAATTTATTTATCACATTAGGTCCAGAAGAGTATGCATCATTGGCTGAAGCACAAGAAGCAGGCGCCGCTACCATTAACTACGGTCAATTTATTAATAATGTTATCCAATTCTTGATCATGGCGTTTGTCATTTTCTTGATCATCCGACAAATTAATCGACTCAAGAGAAAAGAAGAAGTCAAACCAACAACCCCGGATACAAAGGAATGTCCTTTCTGCACTACTAAAATTGCAGCAAAGGCTAAAAAGTGTCCGCAATGTACAGCTGATCTACCTGCAAAAGGAGCATAGTCTTATTGACTTGCTTCTTTTTTTATGTGAATTTCCCTTTATGTGCTGATATTGACCAATTATGAGCCTACATTTAATAATAAGAGCCAACAATGACCAATTATGAGCCCACAGAGAAATTTATGAGTCTCCATCCATTATATGTAAATGCTCTTTTCTGAAACTTTGTTGCTTTTCGTACAATTATTCTAGAGGTTCAACTAGTTATAAAAGCAAACCTGAGATTGGATTAGAAAAGAGCAACTCTCTATATGTAGAGTAGTAACTAGAAACTAAAGTAAAAATCCGGCTCATGGGATTTTTACGAGAAAGCAACAATCTATACGAAAAAGCCTATGTAAAAAAAGCTTGGCTTCTTAGCCAAGCTTACAAATGATCAGTTTTCTTAGAATACTGGCGCTTTCCTTTTTGACGGTTTTCTTCGCGCTCTAAATTCTTTTCTGCTCGTTTTGCATTATTATCACGAGCTTTTTTATCATTGTCACTTGTTCTAGACATAAGGTCTCTCCTTTCTCGTATTGTCATACTTCTATAGAATCTCTCAAACAATTTCTTATTATGTAAGGCTTTTTTCGTAAACTATCCATCATATTAGGACCACTCAATACTGGGTCCATAAACTTTTCCAACCTTGAAACGAGAGCTTTTAGCGAAAATGGCAATAGAAAAAGACTAAACACCTGCAAGTAAGCAAATGTTTAGTCTTTTTTTAGTTTAATTCTTTATTTAAGAAGAATAGTGCAATTGTACCTGGTCCTACATGTGCTCCGATAGCGGAGCCGATATTTGTCATGAAGAATGATTCATAACCTAGTTGTTCTTTAATTTTTTCTTGAAGGTACAAAGCAGTTTCTTCATCTTCACTATGACTGATTCCTACAGTGTGACCAGAAAAATTTACGCCACGTTCCTTCATTAAGTCAATCATACGTTGCAATACTTTCTTGCGGCCACGAATTTTTTCTAGAGGTATTAGTTTTCCATCCTCCATATGAAGCAATGGCTTGATGTTTAATAATCCGCCTACAAAAGCAGATGCTTTCGAAACACGACCTCCTCTAGCCAAATAATCTAAATTATCAACTGTGAAGATACTTTCCATATGATTTGCATGTGCCTCTGTCTTCTCAACAATTTCATCATAAGACAGACCTGCTTTTACATACTCTGCAGCTTTTAACACAACTAAACCCATACCGAGGGAAGCACATTTTGTATTAATAATGGTTAACTTGAAATCAGGATACTGCTCTCTTACTTGCTCAGCCATTAACATAGATGTTTGATACGTACCGGATAATTCTGAAGAAAATGAAATATAAATTGCTTCCTTCTTTTCTTCTGCTAAACGGGTAAATGTATCATGGAAGCGAGTAGGTGGTACTTGAGATGTTTTTGGAACCTTTTCCATTCTCATAGCTTCATACACTTTCGATGAATCAATCGTCTCAGTATCAAAATAGTCAGTATCATCTAAGTGAACAACTAATGGAAGCATAATAATATCTTGCTGATCTAAAACTTCTTTTGATAAATCACATGCACTGTCAGTTATTAATTGAATTGACATGAATATCACCCTCTAATGTTTAAATAAACTCCTTATACGTAAAGACATACAACAGTCTGTCTAAATTTCCTATGTATGATATTTAGTTTATAGATTTTATAAGGAAAACTCAACATTTTTACGGGTATAAATGATTTTTTAGGCAATAGTAATGGTATAGGAATAATAAGGGGGGATTTCATGGTTTTGTCAGAAAGTAAGAAGGTATTTGTTGTCATAGTAGGTGCACTACTTAATGCAATCGGTCTTAATTTATTTCTTATACCAGCAAATGTATATGCAAGTGGGTTTACTGGAATCGCACAGCTACTGTCCAGTCTTCTACATGATTACACGCCTTTCTCTATCTCGCTGGGGATTTTACTATTTCTATTAAACATCCCTGTTACGATTTTAGGATGGCTTAAGGTTGGAAAGTCTTTTACCTTCTATAGTTTTTTAAGTGTAGCACTCACTACATTATTCCTTGAGCTCATCCCTATTTATACCGTATCTCCTGATATTTTATTAAATGCAGTATTTGGTGGTGTTATTTCGGCAATTGGTATTGGTTTTACATTAAAATATGGAGCTTCTACTGGTGGTGTTGATATCATTGCTATGGTATTGTCCAGATTGAAGGACAAGCCTGTGGGGCCATATATTTTTATATTAAACGGAATTATCATTACAGCTGCAGGGATGTTATATGGATGGGAGAAAGCACTGTATACATTAGTTGCTCTTTATGCATCGACACGTGTTATTGATGCAATCCATACTAGACATGAAAAACTAACGGCTATGATTATTACAAAAAAGGGAGAAGAGTTGAAAAATGCGATCCACTCAAGACTTGTTCGTGGAATTACAATTGTTCCTGCAAAAGGAGCATTTACGAATGAAACAAAAGATATGTTTATGATTGTCATTACAAGATATGAATTGTATGAACTTGAAAAAATCATAAAAGAAGTGGACACTAATGCATTTACAAATATTGTTCAATCAACAGGGGTGTTTGGATTCTTCCGAAGAGACACGTAACCTTTCAATACACGAACACGACAAATGAAGTAGAAACAGATATAGGAGGAATAGGATGAAACAGTTTATTTTGTCTTTAAGTATAATATTTATAATGGCTGGGTGTGGAACATCAGAAAACAATAATGCGAATGGAAATTCAGAGCAAGACTCCAAGGAGGCTACCACCTCATCTATTGATGTAGCAGATTTTAAAACGACACTTGATGTAGACCAAACAAAAGAGAAGGTAATCTTCAATATTGCATTTTCTAACGAGGGAGAAGAGGATGCGAACGTTTTATTTTCATCAGGTCAGAAGTTTGAACTTGTTGTAACGAATGCAAAAAATGAAGAAGTATATCGCTATTCAACCGGTAAAATGTTTACAATGGCTCTAGAAACAGTAAAGCTTTCTCCTGGGGAAAAGCTTGAACTTAGTGATGAATGGGATTATATGATGAACGGTGAGAAAGTACCACCTGGAGAATATAAGGCAACAGTAACGATGATTCCAAAAGAGATAAATGATATGGTAGTAGATGCAAACACCTTTCAAGCTGAAACAGTTTTTACTATTGAAGAGTTAAGAGGAGAAAGTAGCTCGGACTCGGAGCAACAAGAGAATTCAGCATTTCGAAATATGAAAGTGTCTGGAAAAGATGGACAATACAAAATAACAGGTGAAGCGCGCGTTTTTGAAGCAACGTTCTTTTATACAGTGGAAGATGGACATGAGGTGTTAATTCCAGAGACTGTTGTGCAGGCAAAAGAAGGAGCACCAAGTTGGTCTCAATTTGAATTGAACCTTTCTATTCCTAAAGATAAGCTTCCGAAGAATGGTACCATTACGGCTCAAATCTATGAAAGAAGTGCAAATGATGACAGTATCGTAAACCGGGTAAATCTTGCACTACAACAATTTAAATAAAGGCAAGGCTGTTTTTGTATGATTGTTGTTTTGCGTAAAAATCCCAAAAGCCTTATTTTTACCATAGTATCTAGATAATTCTAGAGTCAAGCTTTTCTTATCTAACCTCAATTTGCTTCTAAAACTGGTTGTCCATTCAGAATAATTGTACGAATAGCAACAAAGTTTTAGAAAAGAGCCAATGGCAAAGTAAAAAGGCTAGTACTTGAAACAGTGCTAGCCTTTTCCTAATAGATAATAACGGTTTGATCAAACACCTCACACGCTATGGACTTCCCGTTATAGTATTGAACATTTTGCGTCAGCTTATCAATAATTGCAACATGAAATAAATCTTTTCCATCTGAACGTGTCCAACAATCCGTTACTATATATCGTTCATCAATATAATGTACGTAGACATTTAGTAGATCTTTCAAGTGTTGAAAGTACGTATGTTCAATTTTAAAAATCTCCTTCTTAATAGGAGCAAAAAAGTAATCTTCTTCTGTTGATACAAAGTACACATGATCATTGAAAATCCGTATTGTATTGTAAGAAAATCCGTTAGGTAATCGGTACATCTCTTTTTCAAACGTTACTTTATCCACTTGAACTAATTCAACAATTTGAGTAGGATAATCTTTTCTGATATAAAAGAATGACTCCATATTTTCAGCGATCACTCTAGTAAAGCCGTCAATATCTTTCTTATCTACAATAGATATAGAAAACGGCACATTTGCTTTACACTCTTTCACGAACTGCTTTAAGGAAATGACACCAATGTATTCAAAGTGGGACGATACATCTATAATATCTTCTTGATTACGATAACTTTCTTCACTCTCCCACGTATCAACGAGATAGGGGTTTAACAACAGATGAGCTTCTCCATTACGATGAAATATAGTCGGTGTAGAAAGAGAGCTATTCAAAAAACGGTCGTTTACTGAATACACTCGTTGTTTCTTTGCATCAAACAAATATAGAGATGTTTCATTCTCATCTTCATCTGCATCTTTGTTGAAGACACTATACATCACTTCAGTATCCGTCATAAACTCACCTTCAAATTCTATCTCATGTGGAAAATGAATGGTCCCTACCTCATGCAACTCCTTACTAATTAAATGAAAGCGAAAGAACGTATAGAAGGCTGCATTACCAGAAGAAGTGTATGTAGCGTAATTGATAAATGGATATTCATAAGGAAAATCAATGGCATTGTTCATCTTGTGAATTTCCTTTGTGCGGTTGCCTTTTTTCTCATATATTGTCATATCAGCTAATGGATAAGTAGTTGTAGACTTTGATACATAGAATAGAGATGCATCTATGAGATCTATAGGATACTGTATTGAATTTATTTTTTTGCTGTCCTTTAATGATATAACATTCATGTATGCTATTACTCCTAATCGTGGATTGATTAGTTCAATATTAACAGAGAATAAAGAAGTTGGAAATGAAAATACCTGCGGAGGATGATCCGCAGGTCTATCAATGAAAAAAGGGTATAGCTATTACTTCTCTACTGCAGCTGATCAAGTTGATCTTGCATTTGACGAAGTTGTACTTTTTCTGCATCTGTTGAGTTTGCATAAGCAGATGTTAGCGCATTTTTTGCAACATCTATCGATTTTTGCTGATCAACTGAACTATTGCCAGAAGATGCTTGCATTGCGATGGCTACAGTTTCACGAGCTTTTTGAAATAGTTGGTTGCCCATGGTTATACGCCTCCAAGAGAACTTTCTTCGACATTTTTCAACTTATTTTCTTCTGCTTCAGCTAAAGTAGAGCGGTACGGGAATCGTTCATCATGCTTTGTAATAAAATCGTTACTTTGTTGAACAAAGCGCTTTGATTTATTGCTGCGGCCCATGATACATTCCCCCTTTAATATGATGACGCTACCCTTGCTGCGTCAGTTATTATTGTGTGAGAAAAGGATTGTTCGTATGCTGGTAACAATTTATCAATTTGTTATATTTACACCTTTAATTGTAAAACTTCCTCAAGATAATGGGCAATTCCGTCTTCTTCATTCGTCTTCGTAACAAAGTTGGAAATAGTTTTTAGTTCTGAAATGGCATTTCCCATCGCAACACCGTGACCCGCATATTCAATCATTTCGAAATCGTTATCTTCATCTCCAAAAGCAATAATACGGTCCTGTGGTACTTGAAAATGCTCTGAGATTCGTTTCAATCCGATTGCCTTATTCATGCCGCTTTTGACAATTTCAATAACGTTAAAGGGTGCACCCCATTTTCTATGATCGATAACCTCAGCATGGATTTCTGATAAATGGGTACGAATATCCGTAAGCATTGATTCCTCTGCATGAATTAAGATAGAGGTTGGATCATGTTGAAGGATTTCTTTTAAGTTTCCAGTTTGAACTTTTGGGTTTCCCATTCCAACCCAGTTCATAATATTTTCATCGTGGTAATGAAGATAAACATCATCCATAACCTCTGCTAATATATTTTTAACTGAAAAGCTTTCAGTGGAATGAATAATCTCTTTTGCTGTCTGAATATCAAAAGGTGAATGATGGATTCCCCATGAAGGAGAGGAAGGATGATGAACAAGAGCTCCATTAAAGTTGACCATTGGTGATGTCAGTCCAAGTTCCTGATAATATCCTTTACTGGCGCGGTAAGGTCTACCAGTAGCAATTACTACATGATGTCCTGCTTCCATTGCGGTTTGAAGTGTACGCTTTGTACGGGAAGAAATTACTTTTGAATCAGTTAATAAAGTACCGTCTAGATCTATTGCGATAATATGTGGTTTCATCTAGTTTCTCCTTTATATCTCATTTGTAGTAAGTGTAACTTTTTTTGAAGAGACTGTCTAAGAAAATGCTATATAAAGAAAATGTTATGTAAATTTTATTTAAATTCATATGTAGATTTTGGCTCTGCTATCGCATTAATTTCATCAATTTGTTTTTGGAGCTGACTCATTATTTCAAATGTAAGACTTCCATCAGATTGAGTAGGAATATTTGTTATTAAAATAGGATAACCCTTACGGTGAAAAATTTTCATATTTTCTACCATTCGTAATGCTCCTTTCATTTTGGTATAGGATAAAAATATCACTAGCGTATGAAGTAATTCAATATATTTTGTAAAAATTGTGTAAATTTTCTGTTAATAGTGAAATGCATATTACTTAAATAGATTTACATACTAGGTTATACTTATAAGTACATAATCGATTAGGAGGGAAAGCAAGTGGATAAAGCGATGGAAGAAAGCATTTATGGTGCGTTAGAGACAGTGAATGATCCTGAATTAGGAATTGATATAGTAAACCTTGGTTTAGTGTATGAAGTTGATTTAGACGAAAAGGGTATTGCGAAAATAACAATGACTTTGACATCAATCGGATGTCCTTTGGCAGGTACAATAACAGATGATATAAGAGGAGCATTACTGGATTTACCAGAGGTCAATGATGTAGATGTGAACATCGTATGGTCACCAGCATGGTCGAAGGATCGTATGTCCAGATATGCTAAAATTGCACTGAATGTTACAGATTAATCATCAACGCTTACCAATTTCTGATTACGGAAAGGAAATTAAAATTTTGGGTAAAATACTTATGCAACCTATTTCAACAACGAGGAGGGTGCAAGATGGGTCAATCAAGACAGTTTACTGCAGGCCAAAAGGCGCCAAATAACGGGATATATATAGAAATTGGTGAAACAGGAAGCAATGTAATGAACCCTAAAAAGGTAAGATTGAAGGCGGGAGATACATTCCCTGAAAACTCCAATCACAATCGAAAATGGAGTTATGCGCCTAAGTTTGGACATTAAAAGGAAAAAGTCATCTCATGATTAATGAGGTGACTTTTTCTGTGGTTAAAGCAATCTGTCCCAATAAAAAAGCTGACTCATGTGAGTCAGCTTTTTTATTAATGCTTTTCAGCTTGCTCCTTTGGTACAAGAGCGTCTCCAAGAATGAAGATAAGGATAGAGAAAACAACAGCAACAATAGTTCCTGTTTGAAAACTATATGTAGCGCTTTGCATTGAACTAACTACGTAAAGTGTCATTTGAATTAATAAGAAAGTCCAGAAAAATGTCCAAAAATAACGCATGACTTCACCTCAATTTCCTTAGAACGAATAGTAAAACAATTATATATATTGTAACACAGACGTACTACAAAAATAAATAAGTTCGAATTGAAAGAATATTTATGTATAGAAGTGCTTTTTTTAGCAAATCAGAGTTTATGTAAAGGCTCTTTTCTAAAACTTTGTTGCTTTTAGTACAATTATGGATATACAAAGTTTAGAAGCATATTGAAGTTGGTTTAGAAAGAAGCAATCTCTATCTATAATAGTAACTAGATACTAAGGCTTTTGTTGTTTTAAGCAAAACAACAATCAATAACGAAAACAGTCTATAAAAACTATACCTAACTTTTCATAGGACAGGGGTGATCAGATGAACGAGGAATTACGACAGGAAATGAATCTGTTGTTAGAACAGGAAGAATCAAATTTAACGCTGGAAGGTAAAGAAAGACTTCAGCAGCTGTTAGATACACTAAGTGAAGAATAAGAATTAGTATAAAATAGGCAAAAATCCCTTTCATATTCTAATTCCAAACATACAGTAATAAGGAGCGAATTTTTTTGGGAATTAGTAAGCGGGGGAATAATTTATGAATCAGCGATTTTTTTTGTTAGATGGAGAATGGAATGTCGTTCATACACCAGATCGCCCAAATGGGTTTGCCATCTTTATTATTGGAGACCGTAATCATTTTGTAGACGATTCAACAAGCTTCTGGATTCAAAATGCAGGAAGATATACATTCATAGACCTCTTTCTTAAAAATGGCTATACGGTATTTTACTCTAACCTCTACGGTGCAAACTGGGGAGCACCCAAAGCCGTTACATTAGCGAAAAGACTTTACCATATCGTAATGAAAAACGAAATCTTAAATGACAATATTCATTTACTAGTTGAAGGGATGGGTGCTTTAACTGGGTTAAAGTTAATGGAGGAGATGGGAGAGAGTATTCGTTCAGTTGCCATGCTAAATCCATGTTTAAGTGTAAGTGCCCAAGTCAGACATGAACAAGAAAATAAATTGTTCTTTAAAAGAATCGTTAGAGAACTGACTACAGCATTTGAGTGGGAAGAACAAAAAACTCAACAGAAGATTGAACAAATAGAATCCTTTGAGACCTACAAAGCAACCAATCCTGCTAAAATATGGGTTTCAACAGATGAACAAACGTATCAGTCCAAAGAGTTAAGTCGGCAGTATGAGCAGTTCCGAAAGCAATTTGCCCCAATTCAGCTTGTGTTTCATGTAAATGAAAAGCGTTTTGGAATTGGCGGTAGTATGTTGCAATTTTATGAAAAACATGAAAGATCATTATAACTACCCTTATATCGCTTAGGTATAAGGGATTTTGTTTTTGAAATATCGATTAGTGGCACTTGTAATATTAAATAAATTCATATCAACTGAAACATCCTTCATACATATAAAAAATAAAGAGGCTATTCAAACGTCTCCGTGGTCGATACGAAATGGCACAATGGTAAGAAAAGGGGATGATTACTTGGAAGATGTGTTAGTATTAGGCTCAATGAGCTTTGTTGGTTTCCATCTTGTAAAAAGGTTACTCGAAGATGGCATAACTGTATATAGTGTCGAGATAAATGACGAAAAACGAGATGAAATAAAGGAAGAAAAGATGTTAGAAATCGGAAGAAATGCTAACTTCATTTCACTTGATTCACAGGAAGCTTTCGACATCGAAGATAAATTGCAAGCAATATTTATATGTTATGATACGGAAGAAATAGTGGAAGAGGGGTATGTAGAAAGCTTTAGTGATATTCTTCAAGACATCATTCATGAGTGTCAGTCAAGAGGAACAAGGCTTGTGTTTATTTCTTCATTAGAAGCAATTGATCATGATGTAGATATCGTAACAGAAGAAACAGGTTATAAACCGAGAAATAAGACAGGGGAACTTTGTGCAAAATGGGAGAAAGTCATTGTAAATGCATATGAACGCAGGAAATTCTCATATGTCATTTTACGTTGTCCAACGATCTATGGCCCATGGCAGCCAAATCACTTTTCCTACCAATATGCGTTAGAAGCAATTGAACGTAAAATGCAGGTAAAAATCTTGGAAGATTCTTATATTGAGGACATACTATATATTGATGATGTTATTGAAGCAATCATTCGAACCCAAACTATTACTGAAGAAAAGGAAATTATCCATATTACTTCTGGACGAAGCGGTGAATGGAGTAAAGGGTTAGAACTAATTGAACCTGACTATCATCTCCAAAAAAAGGCGCCTTATGCTACGCTGTCAACTAAAAAGGCAAGAGAGTTACTCTCTTTCAAACCTATGGTTAATATAGAAGATGGAATAGAATATCAACGAACCCATTTAAAAACCAAATTGAATCCAGATTATTAGTATATAATTTTTATCCTTTACCAATATAGAGGTTAAAGGGTAAAATAACGTTGGACAGGCATACAAGTTTATTAGGGCTAACTCATTTTAGAAGGAAGTGATATGAATGAAACAGCCATTATTTGTCATTATACTATTATTATTATTTTTGATAGCTGCATGTTCGAATTCATCATCTTCTGGTGCCATTCAAAAGGTAGGCTTGCTAGTCCCCGAGACGGTAAATGATCAGGTTTGGGGTACGAAGGGATACAAAGGAATGCTACATATACAATCTGAATTTGATGCTGAAGTCTTTTATAAAGAAGGCATGGATAATGAAGAGATCGTATCGGATGCAATACGTGAGTTCTCAGACAAAGATATTAACTTAATCTTTGGACATGGAAGTGAGTATGCAAGCTGGTTTAATAAGATCGCTCCTAAGTATCCAGACATCCATTTTGTCTGTTTTAACGGTGATGTAAAAGGAGACAATGTAACTAGCTTGAACTTTAAGTCAGACGCAATGGGATTCTTTGGCGGTATGGTGGCTAGCGGGATGACGAAAACGAACAAAGTGGGAGTTATTGCTGCATTCGAATGGCAGCCAGAGGTTAATGGTTTTTTTGAAGGGGCACTTTATCAGAATCCAGATGTTAAAGTAGAGATTAACTATACCGAGCATTGGGATCATGTGGATACAGCTATGCAACAGCTTGAGCAAATGATTGCTTCTGGTGTTGATGTTGTGTATCCGGCAGGCGATGGATTTAATGTTCCACTAATTGAAAGACTGAAGGAAGAAGGTCTGTATGCAATTGGTTTTATATCTGATCAGTCTGATTTAGGTGAAGCTACAGTATTAACAAGTACAATTCAACATGTAGATGTCCTCTATGGGAAAGTAGCCAGGGACTTCAATGAGGGAAAATTAGAGTCAGGAAATTTATATTTTGATTTTGATAACGAAGTCATCAAAATGGGGAAATTCAGCTCAGAAGTAAACCCACAACTACAATCAAAAGTAAATGATTCGATTGAAACATTTATTAATACAGGAAATTTACCAAATCAAGTTGAATAGGAGGATGAAAAATGGAGCCAAAACAAATGCAATTCATGCAAATTGCTATGAAATATTTACCTGAAGCAAAAGCTTTATTAGATGAAACAGGAATTGAACTGGATATGACCAAACTACAACCAGTAATGGAGTTATTAACGAAGGTTATGTCAGATGCATACGACCTAGGTAAGCAAGAAGCCCGTCAAGAGGAACAGGTATAATATGTAACGAATGTAGACTGTACACGAACTCAGAAAAAGTGAGTTTTTGTACAGTCTTTTAATATTTCTAAAAAAAAAGCTGGCACTAAACTTAAGTACCAACTTTGAAATGAATAAGGGTTGAATATTAAATTTGGCTGTTTGGTCTCGAATGTATCATTTCGTCAGTCTTTCGTAAACGAGTGAAGATGTCCCCATTTGATAAATATCACTATTAATAACCAGTGAAATCTTTTATTTTTGTTTCTTAAACAAGTCTAGTAATGGAGAAAATTGTTTTACCATTGGTTTAAATTTGTTAATGGAACTCATGATAGAGTCGACATTTTGCAGCATACTGCCAAAATCAATATTATTTTCAGAAGTGTTTGTGTTCCTAGTGACCGGGCGTGTATTTCTAAATTCACTAGTACGATTACCGAACATTAGACGATCAAAAGGATGCTCTCTTTTGGATTGTTCATTTTCTTGATTTTCCATGATTTGCACCTCCTATATTAGTAGTGACATAATGGTATTGTTTGGAAGTACATACCAGTTCTATCATACAATATGTAAGAATGTTCATATTTGTTTGGGACAATTGTCATAAGTTAAGAAAAAATATTACAGTTGTCAAAAGGATTCTTTTACTATAAAATTAGTACCAAGTCATAATAATTGATAACAAATATAGAATACATAAGGAGGTCCTACATTTGAACGCTGGAATTGTTGGTATTGGGCGTTACCTTCCTGAAAAAGTCGTGACAAATCACGATTTAGAGAAAATTGTAGATACGTCAGATGAATGGATTAGAACTCGAACTGGAATTGAACAACGAAGAATCGCTAGTGATGAGATTGATACTTCTCATATGGCTTTTCATGCTGCTGAAAAAGCACTAGAGAATGCGAATTTATCTGCTGAAGACATTGATTTAATTATCGTAGCAACTGTTACACCTGACCATCCATTCCCTTCTGTTGCATGTTTAATTCAGGAGCGATTAGGAGCAAAAAATGCGGTTGCTTTTGATGTAAGTGCAGCTTGTGCAGGTTTTATGTATGGGATGGTCATGGCAAAGCAATTCATTGAATCTAACACATATCGCAATGCCTTAGTTATAGGTGTTGAAAAGTTATCTAAAATTACCGATTGGAATGATCGAAATACAGCTGTCCTTTTTGGTGACGGTGCTGGCGCTGCCGTAATTGGACCTGTTTCAGAGGGGAGAGGAATCTTATCCTTTGAACTAGGTTCTGATGGAACTGGGGCAAAGCATTTATATCAAGATGAGTACATCGTTATGAACGGTAGAGAAGTGTTTAAGTTTGCTGTTAGACAGATGGGAGACTCGTGTATTAATGTATTAGAGAAGGCAGGACTTGGAAAGGAAGATGTTGACTTTCTCATTCCTCATCAAGCGAATATTAGAATTATGGAGGCGGCCAGACAGCGCCTGGAATTACCGATTGAAAAAATGTCTGTAACTGTAGACAAATATGGGAATACATCTGCTTCTTCCATTCCAATTGCGTTAGTTGAAGAACTGGAAAACGGAAAAGTGAAAGATGATGACTTGATTGTAATGGTAGGATTTGGCGGAGGATTAACATGGGGTGCCATTGCACTTCGTTGGGGTAAATAATATATTTTATCTAATTGTAAGGAGTGTACAATAATGCAAAAGAAACGTGTAGTCGTAACAGGACTTGGAACAGTGACACCACTCGGGAACGATGTTGAAACAACATGGAAAAATTTAATTAATGGTGTTTCAGGAATTGCACCATTAACAAGGGTAAATGCAGATGATTTTCCAGCTAAAGTAGCAGCAGAGCTAAAGGATTTCAATGTCGAAGAGTTTATGGAACGAAAAGATGCAAAGAAGATGGACCGCTTTACTCAATACGCAATGGCAGCTTCCTTAATGGCTGTTAAAGATGCTAATTTGACAATCACTGAGGAAATGGCTCCACGTGTTGGCGTCTGGATTGGTTCAGGTATCGGTGGAATGGAAACACATGAAGAACAATATCAAAATTTCCAAGCAAAAGGCTATAGAAGGGTAAGTCCATTTTATGTGCCGATGATGATACCTGATATGGCAGCAGGCCAAGTTTCAATTGCACTTGGTGCAAGGGGCATCAACTCATGTACGGTAACAGCTTGTGCATCTGGTGCCAATTCCATTGGTGATGCATTTAAGGTGATCCAGCGTGGAGATGCAGATGTGATGGTCACAGGTGGAACAGAAGCACCTCTCACAAATATGTCATTCGCAGGATTTAGTTCAATGAAGGCGCTCTCTTTTAACACAGATCCAAAAACTGCAAGCAGACCGTTTGATTTAAATCGTGATGGATTTGTCATGGGAGAAGGATCAGGCATTTTAATTCTTGAAGAGCTGGAGCATGCCCAAGCTCGTGGTGCTCGAATTTATGCAGAAATTGTTGGATATGGAGCAACAGGTGATGCTTATCATATTACTGCACCAGCACCAGCAGGTGAAGGTGGAGTTCGTGCAATGAGACAAGCAATTGAAGATTCAGGGCTAAAGCCTGAGCAGATTACGTACATGAATGCTCATGGTACAAGTACTCCTTATAATGATAAATATGAAACGATGGCAGTAAAAGAGGTATTTGGTGATCACGCCTATAAAATGGCCATTAGCTCAACGAAATCAATGACTGGACACCTATTAGGTGCAGCGGGAGGAGTAGAGGCTGTATTTTCTGTATTAGCCATATCAGAAGGAATCATCCCGCCTACTATTAATATTGAAACACCAGACCCTGAATGTGATTTAGACTATGTACCTAACACTGCTAGAAAGCAGGAGGTATATGCAGTTATTAGTAACTCACTAGGATTTGGCGGACATAATGCTACATTAGTTTTCAAAAAATACGAATAGACTTTAACCAGAAACCTGCATTTAGCCATGCAGGTTTTTTTGTCAGTATATCATTCATTTTGGAATTTTATGTTTAAAACCCATATCTCAAAAAATGGGATATTTATACAAGTGTATATATTAAATAGGAAGAAACTCGATATTACATGTACGAATCGAAAAAAAGAATTAGATGAAATTGACACCTTCTGCGAAAGTTATTTCATAACATGTAAGAAGTTTATAAATAAATGGAGTGAGGAGATGTCAATTATTAAAACAGACAGCTGGTTAAAAGAACGAGGAAACCAGCCAATACAACTATGTGAATACCTATTACCTTATTTTGAACAAGGGAAGGCAGCAGATATTTATCAATATTTAGCATCGTACGGAATGTATAAACCATCCATCTTAGCAAGAAATGGCGAGCTACAGCAATTTATTGAAGCAAATCATTGGTCTACAGTGAAGAAACTATATCATTCTATACAAAAAAGATGGAGTGGTCCGGATATTCCTGTTTTTATTTTGCCGTTACATGAAAGAAATGCTCAGTTAATGAAAGAAAATGGAAAATCAGGGTTAGCTTTTAAAGATAAGCTATTTTTATTTTTACCGAGAGAAATTAATCCGTTGGAGATAAAAGCACTGCTGGTTCATGAATACCACCATGTGTGCAGATTGAATCATATAAAAGTAAAAGAGGAAGAAATGACACTTCTCGATGTCATTATACTTGAAGGACTGGCGGAATATGCTGTAAAAGAGATGTGTGGAAAAGATTATAATGCAAAATGGACTTCCTATTATTCAAAAGAAAAACTAGAGAAGTGGTGGAAAACAATTATTCTCCCGAAAAAAGATGTGAAAAAATCTGATCATGAATATAACAATCTACTATATGGGAGAAACGGCTTTCCTAAGATGCTCGGGTATTGTATTGGAGCGCATATTATTAACAAATGTATGAATGAAAAACATGAAAAATTTTCAAATGTTGAACGGATGGACAGTAAGGAAATTCTTAAAATAATAGGTTAAATATTCATTGTAAATTGATAAGAATACTGCAGAAAACCCTTACTATATAAGGGTTTTCTTTTATTATATTAATATAAAGTATTTTTAATTTTAAAAATAGTCTTGCAATTGTAACTATTCTGTAATATTATGTGAATCAAATGACAATTGGGAAATATAACTAAGTTGAGGTGTGATATGAGCGAAATTAAAAGTAGTGTAGCACCGTTATTAGAAGTGAGCAATTTAAAAACAGGGTTTAAAATAGGCGGGAAGTATTATAACGCAGTCGATGGTGTCAGCTTTACGGTTAAGCCGAAGCAAGTAATTGGAATCGTAGGAGAATCAGGCTGTGGGAAAAGTGTAATGTCACTATCCATTATGGGACTTTTGCCAAAGGATAATGGAAAGATACTCGAAGGTGAAATCCTGTTCAAAAATCAAGATCTATCTAAGCTAAAGGATAAAGATTTAAATAAAGTTCGAGGAAAAGATATCGGAATGATCTTCCAAGAACCTATGACATCGTTAAACCCGGTTTTTACAATTGGTTATCAAATTCAAGAAGCACTATTCAATCATATGAATCTATCGAAAAACGAGGCTAGGTTAAAGAGCATTGCCTTGTTAAAAAGTGTAGGGATTTCCAGACCTGAAAAGATCGTGGATGAATATCCGCATCAGCTATCTGGAGGAATGAGGCAAAGAGTAATGATTGCAATGGCAATCGCTTGTCAGCCTAAAATTCTTATTGCAGATGAGCCGACAACTGCCCTTGATGTGACCGTCCAAGCACAAATCTTAGAACTGCTTAAAGAAATTCAAGAAGTCAATGACATGAGTGTGCTTCTAATTACACATGACCTGGGTGTAGTAGCTGAAATGTGTGATGAAGTCATAGTCATGTATGCTGGGAGAATTGTTGAGAAAACGAATGTTGATACACTTTTTCATAATCCAAAACACCCGTACACAACATTATTAATGGGAGCAATTCCTAGAATGGATGAAGAAGTAGAAGAGTTAAGCACAATCAAAGGTATTGTACCTTCACTAGTAAACATGCCTGAGATTGGATGCAGATTTGCTGATCGTTGTCCTCAAGCTACAGCTGATTGTAGGAAAGTTTCACCGATACTTGCAGAAGTTGAAGCAGGACACGAAGTAGCCTGTCTGCTTTACGAGGTGAGCTATCCTAAAGAAGGGGTGAACGCGTAAGATGAGTGAACTAACAAACGTTGAAAAAGACGTACTATTAGAAATTAAGAATCTAAGAACCTATTACCCTATTAAAGGTGGATTCTTTCGGAAGAATATAGGTGCTGTAAAAGCAGTAGATGACATTTCATTTGAGATTAGAAAAGGAGAAACACTTGGATTAGTGGGAGAATCAGGCTGTGGTAAATCAACTGCTGGCCGAACGATTCTACGCTTACTTGATCCAACAGATGGTCAAATCATTTTTGACGGAAAAGATATTACAAACCTACGAGGCACATCACTCCGCAAAATCAGGCAGGATTTCCAAATGGTATTCCAAGATCCATATGCTTCACTTAACCCAGTCATGATGGTGGGAGACCTAGTTTCCGAACCTATTCGCAATTTCACAAATAAATCATCGAAAGAACTAAAAGTCGAAGTAATGGAATTACTAACGAAGGTTGGATTACCGGAAGATGCTTATTATAAATATCCCCATGAATTCTCTGGTGGTCAGCGTCAACGTATCGGAATTGCAAGAGCTCTCGCGCTAAAGCCGAAGTTGATTATTGCAGATGAACCAGTATCAGCTCTAGATGTATCCGTACAATCCCAAGTCTTAAACTTACTAAAAGAATTGCAAAATG
Source organism: Bacillus sp. BGMRC 2118 (assembly GCA_008364785.1). Taxonomy (GTDB): domain Bacteria; phylum Bacillota; class Bacilli; order Bacillales; family SA4; genus Bacillus_BS. The sequence continues at coordinate 31,614 of VTTJ01000008.1, forward strand.
AATTTGACTTAACATTTTTATTTATTGCCCATGACTTAAGTGTTGTAAAACATATGAGTGACCGAATAGGCGTGATGTATCTAGGTGGATTGGTAGAAGTGGCAGAAAAAAACAGCATTTATTCTGAGCCATTACATCCATATACACAAGCATTAATCTCCGCCATACCAGAGCCGGACCCAAGAAAGAAGAAGGATAGAATCATTTTAGAAGGGGATGTACCAAGTCCAATTAATCCACCTTCTGGCTGCACTTTCCATCCACGCTGCAGGCATGCAATGCCTGAATGTCAACAAGAGAAACCTGCTTTAAAGGAGGTGAAGCCAGGACATAGAGTCGCTTGTCATTTACACCGGTAGCTCTTAGTTCTTGTTAGCTTCTTTTAAAGTGATATTATTCTATTAATTAAATTGGGGGGAATTGGATGAAGAAGTCAATGCTGTGGCTAGTGGCAATGCTGCTAGTAATGTCAATGTTCCTTGCTGCTTGTAGCGGTGGGAAATCTGGTGATGATGAGAAGAAGCCGGAAGATAGCAAGGAGCCTGCAACATCTGAAGAAACATCAAATGAGCCGACAGAAGGTGGAACTGTCACATATGCATTCACGCAACCTTTTAAAGGTGTTCTAGAGACTGCATTTTATGAAGGTGAAGACGATTCTCTAGCGCTAGGTTTCATGATGGAAGGACTTATCTCAACTGGTGATGATTTATTACCTGAGGAAAATGTAGCTACATGGGAATTCTCCGAAGATAATACTCAATTAACATTTAAAATTAAAGAAGGCGTAAAATGGCATGATGGGAAAGAGTTAACGGCTGAAGATATGGAATTTGCATGGTATGTGATTGCAGACCCTGATTATGCCGGACAACGTTTCACAAACGTATCAATGATTAAAGGTGCGCAAGACTACAAAGATGGGAAAGCTGACAAAATTGAAGGTATTGAAGTACTTAACGACTATGAAATCAAAATTACTGTAGAAGAACCAATCGTAAACTTACTTGATAACTTATGGGTAACACCTATGAACAAGAAGCATTACGAAGGTGTAGCAGTTAAGGATATGATAGATTCTGATAAGGTTCGTAAAACTCCGGTTGGATTTGGTCCGTTTAAAGTAAAGAACATTGTTCCGGGTGAAATGATCGAATTTGAACGCTTTGATGATTACTGGCAAGGTAAACCTCTTTTAGATGGAGTAGTATACAAAGTAATTGATCCAGCACTTGCAAGTGGCCTACTAGAAAGTGGAGAAATCGACATCATTGCTGCTCCATCTGATCAGTACCCTGAAATTAAAGAATTAGATAACTTAATTTTACATGAAGAACCTAGCCTAGGTTATAGCTATATCGGATTTGACTGGGGCCGTTGGGATGCTGACAAAGGTGTTGTAGTTTCTGATAATCCTAAATTCCAAAATAAGCAGCTACGCCAGGCAATGGCACATGCTTTAGATCGTCAAGGAATTCTTGATGGATTCAGTAATGGTCTAGGTCAACTGGTTAATGTACCATTCCCATCTGTTTCTTGGGCTAAGATTCCAGATGATCAAATCAATGGATACGAGTTTGATCCTGAAAAAGCAAAGAAAATACTAGATGAAGCAGGTTATGTGGATAAGGACGGAGACGGTTTCCGTGAAGATCCAAAGGGTGAAAAGTTCACTGTAAACTTTGATGCAATGAGCAGTACTTCTACTGCCGAGCCACGTGCTCAATACATTCTTCAAAACTGGAAGGATGTAGGGATTGATGCTCGTCTAAATGGTGGTGCATTAAAGGATTTTAACCTTTTCTATGATTCTCTAGATGCGGATGATCCTTCAATTGATACATTTAACGGTGCATGGGGCTTAGCAACTGATCCAGATCCAGCGGGAATTTGGTTAAGTACGGACCAATGGAATATGTGGAGATGGTACAGTGAAAAGTCTGATGAATTAATTAAAGCGGGAGTTAAATTCCCTGAAGACTCTAGTAAGGATGTGCTTGAACACCGTAAGGAAATCTACTACGAGTGGCAAAAGCTTGTAAATGAAGAACTTCCGATGATCTTTATGTTCCAACCATTAGATGTTTATGCTGTTAACAAGCGTGTTCAAGATACAAGAGCGAACGCATTCACCGTACAAAATGACGTGCACAAATGGTGGGTTAAACAAGAGTAGTCACATACTATACACAGATAAGGGGAATTCATAATGCTAATTTACACTCTTCGTAGATTACTAGGAATGATTCCATTACTTTTCCTTATCTCAGTAGTGTGCTTCACCCTGGCAAAGCTAATGCCAGGGGATGCACTTACTGGTAAAGTAGATCCTTTAAATTCAAGCCCAGAATATATCAATGAAATGAGAGAAAAAATGGGATGGAATGATCCAATTCATGAGCAGTATATTAGGTGGATTGGAGGGGTTCTACAAGGAGATTTTGGAGATTCATTTAATCACAAACTACCGGTAATGGAGCTAATTGGATCTAGACTTCCGAACACAATATTTTTAGCTATATTTGCCTTATTTATCACATACGTATTAGCCTTTTTTATGGGACGATATGCAGGTAAGCGTCCATATACCTTAGGCGATTATGCAATCTCATTTTATAATTATTTAGGGTTAGCCATTCCAAGCTTTGTCGCTGCTTTAGTAGCTATTTACTTATTTTCATTCCAATTGAATTGGGTTCCAGCGACAGGAAGTATCGGGATTGGTGTAGAACCTGGTACATTTGAATACTACTTAAGTAAATTAAAACATTCGATTTTACCAGCTGCTGTCCTGGGTGCTTTTGCCACTGCTAGTTACACACAATTTTTGCGAAACGATATGATTGAAAGTGCTAGAAAGGATTATGTGCGAACAGCAAGAGCCAAAGGTACTAAGGAATCAACCATTTATAACAGACATATTTTACGAAACTCTCTAATCCCAATTGTGACACTTATTGGGTTTGACTTCGCTAGTTTAGTAGGTGGAGCTGTTATTACAGAGACGATTTTCACTTACCCTGGAATTGGATATCTATTTGTAGAATCTATCAGTGCACGTGATTATTCAGTCGTACTGGCTATTACCTTAATGCTCACAGTATTCACTTTGATTGGAAACTTACTTGCGGATATTCTATTGGGTATAGTTGATCCACGTATTAGATTAGAATAGAGGTGAAACCATGGAACCAGTTACTCAAAATGAAACGACTGTTGTGCTAAACAATAAGAAGACTGTTACACGCGGACAGTCTCCATGGAGAATAGCAAGGAAAAAGTTTGTGAGAAATATACCTGCCATGCTGGGGTTACTATTCCTTATTTTTATAACACTCATTACAAGCTTTGCCTCATTTATTACAATTCCATATGAAGAAGCAATTAAGGTAAATCTTTCACAGATGGCAAAGGAACCAAGTTCTGATTTTATCTTCGGGACAGATAAGGCAGGAAGAGATGTACTTTCACGCCTTTTATATGGAGGGCAAGTTTCTCTATTGCTGGCATTCACAATTACAGTCTGTATAACAATTATCGGAACTGTCATTGGTGCGACTGCAGGATTCTTTGGTGGAGTGGTCGATAATATCTTAATGAGATTTACTGACTTTATCTTAACCTTTCCATTTCTAATCTTTGTTATCGTGTTAAGTTCAATTTTTAAAGGATCAGGCTTAGTGACATTAATCGTTGTAATCAGTCTCCTGTCATGGGGTGGCTTAGCTCGTTTAGTTAGAAGTAAAATTTTAGCTGAAAAAGAAAATGAGTATACGCTTAGTGCCATATCAATTGGCTGTTCACCATTCAAAGTAATTATGAAGCATTTATTACCTAATGTTATGTCTACCATTATTGTTCAAGCTACTCTTACATTAGCTGTCATGATTGTAGTAGAAACAGGCTTAAGCTTCTTAGGTTTTGGTGTTGCGTCAAGTACACCTACGTGGGGGAATATGCTTCAGGAAGCACGGAGTCCAGATGTATTAAGCAAAAAAGTTTGGATTTGGCTACCGCCAGCAACAGCTATTACCTTAACGATTCTTTCCATTAACTTTGTTGGTGAAGGATTAAAAGATGCTTTTAACCCAAAATCCAGCCGATAATCTTTGTTTAAAATCTGTCACATCTCTGTGATAGATTTTTTTTATTCTATTGAAAAAACGAGTATTACATGACATACCAAATCTCCTGTTGACTACAATCCAATCAAACCGTGTAGCCTTTTTTCCCTTTATATATTCATCTCTGTAAAGATCCAATAGAAATATTTAGAGGGTTTGTACATATATCTATTTCTTACCAACATACATATATAGTAAGAATGGACAGGTTGTTAGATTAGGAGGAGAGCTTGATGGTCTTTCGGCTATTTTTATTTTTATTAGGTTTCGGAATTGCAGTCATTGGCGGTATATCCACAATTGCCTACTTAAACTTGCTCACAACAGGTCATGGATTCGTTGATTATCTTTACTTTATTTCGAGAAGGATAGAGTGCTATTTATTTCCACTTGGAGTATCGATTATTGGACTGAGTATTTATAGCCCCTCATCAGGAAGATAAAGATCATTTTATCATCACACATAAAAAGATGTGCAAGAAGTTACCGGGATTGGAATAAATTTACGCGAATATGCTCATACTGATTGATAATAAAGTGATACTTCAATTTAGTGGGGTTTTCTTCATCCCTACTTATTGTTAGTTGAACTAATCGGGTTCTTGCAGGTGCTTACCTCTCAAAAATTACTAATTAATTTAAATGAGGTAGTAGCGCCAGTTTGGACGGGATAAACAGATATAAAGTGAGGGGTACTACATGTTGTATCTGCATGATGTATGGGTAAACTGGTTTGAAGGTGAGGAAAACGGATATAATGTTTGTCACTTTCATGAATGGCGAAAAGAAGATCGGGTTGAACTTTTAGACCAAGTCCCACTAATTAAAGTTGAGACAACGTTATTCCATTACATAGAGAACGATTTAATGGAGTTGCCCGGTCAATTAATGAATGATGTATTTCAAAAAGCTTACTTACGTAAAAATCATGAACGGATTCAGCTAGATTATTGTTTTGTTATAACTGATGGTACAGGCATATTAGCTGTCGATACAATTGGATATAACATACCAATAAGAAAAAGTAGACTTATTCCTAGACAGGAACAATTAGTCTATGATATGGTTTCCGATCAAGAGGCAACACGTTATAATTTTAATAAGGTGAAAGAAACAGTTTCGAAAGAGTATCATATCTTATCTCCTTCACCTCATTTAATGAGTGGATTAACTAGAAAAGAACGTCAGCTTAAGCAATTATTGTTTATGGTGCTAGATCAATTGTATATGTCAAAAAATGTAGCAGAAATTAGATACTGGTACACAGACTGGGATCCAACAAAATACAAAGAAATTCAAGAAATGGATTTCGAACTTGCATGGAGAGGTTTATTGGAAGAAGTGCAATATGGTTGGAGTGAGAGACATCTTCAATTATGTGAGAACCTTATTAAAGGACAACCCTTCTTTGAAAAGCTTTGGGAGCTAGAACAAGAAACAAGAGTGAACTAACATTACATACATATAATAAGGAAGAGGGATGCAAATTCTGCATCCCTCTTACCATTATTCTTCTGTTATGACTTTGAATTGGCTTACAGATTCATTTAAATCTCTCGCCATATTTAATAGTAGATCAATATTCTCAATGACTCCGTTCATACTGCCAGTTGCTTGGATAGAAGAAGCTGCAACTTCTTGGGTTGAAGAACTTGCTTGCAATGCGTAAGATAAACCATCTCTTGAATGATCTTGAATTGTTTGAATGTATGTTTTTTGCTGTGCTAGTAAATCTGCCATCGAGTTTATGGATACTAATACTTTATCCATGGAATGTACAATTTCGGATAATGCATTTTTAGCAAGCTCAGCTGATTTGCTTTCGTCTTTTGCCTTTTCAATACTCTCAGCCATTTTCGTACTGACAATTTCAATTGATTCTAAAATTTGTTTAATGATCGTCTCAATTTCAACTGTCGCGCTATTACTTTCAACTGCTAATTTACGTACTTCATCCGCAACTACAGAGAACCCTCTACCATGTTCCCCAGCACGAGCTGCTTCAATACTTGCATTAAGAGCAAGTAGGTTGGTTTGGCTTGCGATTTCATTTGAACGAACTGTAATTTTTCGAATTTGCTTCGTACGTTCTTCTAAACGAATGACTTCTTTAGAGGAGTCAGATGTTGCTTCTGCTAAGCTTTGAACACCACTTATTAACTTTTCTAATATCTCCTGATTTGAGAAAATATTATCTTGTGTATTTTTTGCCGTATCGATTACTGTATCACTTTGATCTTCAAGCTGGATTGCTACCTTTAAGAACTCATTTACCTTTTCATCAGTTTCTTGGCTGATGGTTGTTTGTTGTTCAGCACCCTTTGCCACTTCATCAATGGCTGCAGTAATTTGCTCTGATGATGCAGCTGCTTCCTTTGCTGCTTCTCTTAAATCGTTTGAAGTTGTAAATGTTAGCTCTGAAGCTTGTTGGGTTCGTTTTACAATAGACTGTAAATTTTCAATCATATGATCAAAAGAAGTGGCAAGTGTTCCAATCTCGTCTTTACGCTTAATTGTAATTCTCTTCGTTAAATCACCACTCGCAACATCTTGTGTAACCGTAATAAGCTGCTTTAGCGGGGTAACGATACGTCTAGAGAAAATGTAGCCGAAAATTGCTATACCAATGATTGATACAAACATCAACACATAAATTAATGTTTGAAGGAAAGATACAGAGCTAAATGCAACTGAAGCTGGAGTTTCAACGAAAATTGCTACACCCAAATCCTTGTTATAAGCATAAGCAGTAACTTGATCTTCTCCTAATTCATTCTTAAATGTACCAACACCGTTAATTAATACTGAATCCTTTTTTGCATCAGAGAGGGTGTTAGTTAAATCCTGCACTCCTTCATGATTGGATAGTGATTGAACTTTTCCATCTTGAGAAACGAAGCTTTTTAACCATTTTTGATCATCAGCTGCAACGACATATCCTTCTTTTGAAACTAAATACATTTTCTGATCAGAAGATGTATCACTTTCTCCTCTTACATGCTTCCAAATCGAGAAGGTATCTAGATAAGTTCCAATATAACCGATAGGTTGATTAAGTAAGTCTGTAACGGGAGTCGCTACTTCAAAGGAAAAATTTGTTCCCATGCTTTCTTGTCTTACTTGAAGAGAACTAATATAGTAGTCTTCTTCTTTAAGTGCCTTCATAACCGGGTCATCAGAACGATTTGAAAGAACTGTAGATAAGCCTTTTCTCATAACTTCCTTACCATTAGCACCAATATGATAAATATCTAGAAAGCGTGGATTTGAGCCTCTCATTTTTGAGTAACCCTCACTGATTGCCTTATCATCTAAATTGATAAGATTGTCACTCATTAAATGCAATTGTTCAACTGTTGTATCCATATAGTTTTCTAGTGTCTTCATTTGTGTGTTCGCAACTGACAAAGACTGTGTTTGAATGGATTCCTTTAAGTTTGAAGTGATGAAGGGTATGATAATTGCACTAAGAATGATTCCAAATGCTGCCAAGGATAGTATGAATGCAGCATTCATCTTAAAGCTTATTCCATGAAATTGTGGCTTGTTAAATTGTTTAATGTTCTTGATGCGAATTGCTTTCTTTCCCAGAGAAGGTAACTTTAATTTTGCCTTCTGTGGAAATAGTTTGATTTTCACTTTTTTCATGAAAAGGCCTCCTATATTTCGACAAATTTCTGAAAATATTAAAATTATTATAGCATGAAAAAAGGCCTATATGTCTTAATGTTTAGAAAAATTACTAAATGGATTTTTTATCCATTAAATATATAGCAAATAAAAAAATCAGACACTCAATAAGATGAATGTCTGACCGTAGAAATATTGAAATTGTGATTTCTTATCGCTTTCGTCCTAACCCCATAGCGTTTTCCATCTTTTTAAGCATTTTTGATGCAACTTTATTAGCCTTAGCCGCACCTGCATCTAAAATCTCATCTAATAATGAAGAATCAAGTAATTCATAATACTTTTCTTGAATCGGTTTTAAGCTTTCTATCACAACTCTTGCAACATCAGCTTTAAAATCTCCATACCCTTTTCCTTCGTACTCAGTTTCTAGTTGTGCAATTGACTTATTTGAAAGTATTGAGTAAATGGTTAGCAAGTTAGAAACGCCAGGTTTATTTTCTTTATCGTATTTAACAATGCCTTCAGAGTCCGTTACTGCACTTTTGATTTTCTTTTCAATTTGCTTTTCATCATCTAATAAGAAGATTGTTGATTTTACGTTTTGGTCAGATTTACTCATCTTCTTCGTTGGCTCCTGAAGAGACATAATTCTTGCGCCAACTTCAGAAATTTTAGGTTCAGGAATGGTAAAGATATCATTATACTTCTTATTAAAACGCTCAGCTAAATCTCGTGTTAATTCTAAATGTTGCTTTTGATCATCTCCAACAGGAACAACATCCGTATTATATAGAAGAATGTCAGCAGCCATTAATGGTGGATAGGTTAATAATGCAGAGGAAACTCCATCCTTACCTTGAGATTTGTCCTTAAATTGAGTCATTCTCTCAAGTTCTCCTATATAAGAAATACATTGCATAATCCAACCTGCTTGAGCATGTGCGGGAACTTCTGATTGGATAAAGATTGTAGATCTTTCTGGATCAATACCTGCTGCAATATAAAGAGCTGCTAAGCTTTTAATGTTCTTACGAAGTTCCATTCGATCTTGGGGAACTGTAATCGCATGTTGATCCACAATACAATAGAAACAATTGAACTCATCTTGAAGTGGTGGGAAATGGCGTAATGCTCCAAGGTAATTTCCTAAAGTTATGGTTCCTGTTGGCTGTAAGCCGGAAAAAATAGTTTTCATTTTGAATCCCTCCATATATTTCTGCAAATAAAAAAGGCCATTCGATCCCTATGGATAGGGACGAATGACCGTGGTGCCACCCTAATTATCTTGCGCAAGATGCACAAAATCACTTTACTTCCATACTTACATATGGAGTCCTGTATAACGCTAGGACTGCGTTAAAGCCTACTCTGTATAAACATTTCGGTTTAAATGCTCAAAAGCCCATTCTATAGAAGTGTCTTACCTGTTCACAGCTTAACCAGGCTCTCTGAGAAGACATACAACTATATACTATCTTTATCATCGCAACAAATTAGTAAATTTTTATTTATTATAATGGATGAAAATATCAAATTCAATACTAAAGGTAATAAAAAACGAGGAAAAAAACCATAATAACAAGGATAATTATGCTTGCTATTAGTAAAGGTTTGGCCAGTGAATACTTGTATTCAGATGGCATTGCCATTTGATCAATATCATCACCGAGTAGTTGCCCTTGCTTTGAAAAGGTTTTAAAGAATGTTCGAAAGCTGTGTGTAATTGCATCGAAGAAGCCAACCTTTAATATTAGAAGAAAGGAGCTGAAAAGAAACACAATCATCCCTATAACAAACATAGTGTTAATAATTGAAACAAGGGAGAAACCACTGTCTGTAAAAAATGGGATGATAATAGAAAGTATTAATAATAGTAAAGAAATTATCGTGATTTGTTTCATTAAAGAGTAGTTCCGCATAAATCCTCCTATTTATTTGTTAAAACGAAGTGTGTTGCATAATTCATCCATAACTAATCATATATAAACTGAATAATACAAGCAACTCCAGAAGAAAAGTAGATATAAATATGCAAATTTAAACATAATTAAGCAAAATATGGATAAAAAGTTGGTGGATACACCAATAAAATGAGTAGGTCTTTAGACCTATTTTCTGTAACACAACCGTAATGAAATAAGGAGTTTTGTTAAAAGTGTAAAAAAACATATATACAAAATAGTTAGAAAACTTGTATAATACGAATTGTAGATGAAAATCTTCAAACGAAAATTTAATTTTAGGGGAGGTTACCTATCCATGAGAAAGTCAAAATGGATGATGCTACTAGTACTATCTATGGTACTAAGCTTATTCTTAGCTGCATGTGGTGGCGAAGAAAAAGAACCTGCTAAGTCTGGAGCAGGAGAAGGCGACAAAGAAAAAGCAGCAACTCAAGAAGAACAAGTTCTAAACATTCTTGATACAGCAGAAATTCCAACTATGGATTCAATCCAAGGTACGGATGCTGTAGCATTCCAAGTAATGTCTGAAGTATTCGAAGGACTTTACAGACTTGGTGAAAACATGACTCCAGTTCCTGGTATTGCTGAAAGCCACACTGTAAGTGAAGATGGATTAGTTTACACATTCAAACTTCGTGATGCAGTATGGTCAAACGATGCTCCTGTAACAGCTAAGGATTTCGTTTACTCTTGGCAAAAAGCAGTTGATCCTGCTAGTGCTTCTCAATATGCATTCATTATGGGTGACATCAAGAACGCTAACAAAATCAACGCTGGTGAAATCACTGACTTAAATGAATTAGGTGTAGTTGCTGAAGACGATAAGACTTTAGTTGTAACTCTTGAAAGACCAACACCTTACTTCTTATCATTAACAACATTTGCTACATTCTTACCACAAAACGAAGAGTTCCGTACTGCTCAAGGCGAAAACTACGGACTTGAAGTTGAGAACTTAATCTACAACGGACCATTCACATTAACTGAGTGGAAGCATGAAGAAGGTTGGGTATACTCTAAGAACGAAAAGTACTGGGATAAAGAAAACGTAAAACTTGATACAATCAATGTTAAAGTTGTTAAAGACCCAGCTACTGCTGTAAGTTTATATGAAACTGGTCAAGTTGACCGTGTGGGATTATCTGCAGAATACGTTGATAAGTATTCTTCTGATCCAAACTACAAGACTTTTGGTGAGCCAACATTATTCTACCTAAAGCTTAACCAAAAGAACGAAGCTCTTGCTAACGTTGATATCCGTAAGGCATTAAACCTTGCAATCGACAAAGAAGGTTTAGCTGATGTAATCCTAAACAACGGTTCTAAGGCTGCTTACTATGCAGTACCTGCTGAATTCGTTACACACCCAGAAACTGGTGAAGACTTCCGTGCTAAGCATGGTGACTTCAACAAGACTGACAAAGAAAAAGCTGCTGAACACTGGAAGAAGGGTCTAGAGGCTCTTGGGAAAGATGCATTATCAATCGGTTACTTAACTGGTGATACTGAAACAGCTAAAAAGATTGACGAGTACATCAAGAACCAATTAGAGACTACTCTAGAAGGTTTAACTGTTGAATTACAACAAGTTCCATTCAAGCAACGTTTAGAACTAGATGATGCTATGGATTATGACATGCAAAATGCTGGTTGGGGTCCTGACTATCAAGACGCTATGACATTCTCTGACTTATGGTTAACTGATGGTGGTCACAACAAGATGGCTTACTCAAACCCAGAGTATGATAAGTTAATCAACGATGCTAAGACAACTTTAGCTGCTGACCCAGTTAAACGTTTCGAAGCTCTACAAGAAGCAGAGCGCATCCTTCTTGAAGAAGATGCTGCACTAGTTCCACTTTACCAACGTGGTACTGCTCAATTATGGCAGCCATATGTGAAGAACGTATATGTAAACTCATTTGGACCTGACTACAGCTACAAGTGGGCTTATATCGAAGGTAAAGCGAAATAATAAGCTTTAACTAACTAAAAGGATATAAGAGAGTATGTTAAAAAAAGACATACTCTCTTTTCCCTTGTATGAGAATTGTCGAATATTGGTGAATATTTATAATTATTAATCTGCTTAACTAGTTATTTATTTTTTTAGGAGGTGCGCAACATGACAAAATACTTACTTCAACGTATTGTCTACATGCTAATCACTTTATTTATTATTGCCTCTGCAACATTCTTCTTAATGAAGCTCATGCCGGGTACACCTTTTTCCAACGAAGCTAAGCTTACTGCTGAACAAAAAGCAGTTATTTTAGAGAAGTATGGACTAGATCAACCAGTGCCTGTCCAATACGTAAAATACGTAGGAAACCTTCTACAAGGAGATCTAGGGGTTTCATTCCAATTTGATAACCGTGGTGTTACAGATTTAATCTTAGATCGAATCGGTCCATCGGCTTATCTAGGATTCCAAGCAATGGTGATTGGTACACTATTAGGAATATTACTAGGTATTGTATCTGCGTTATATCAAAACACCTGGGCTGATTATATTTCAACATTAGTTGCGATATTTGGTATAGCGATCCCATCATTTATTTTTGCAGGTTTATTACAATATGTATTTGGTGTAGAACTAAAATGGTTTCCAGTTGCCTTCTGGGAGGGACCGAAGTATACTGTACTTCCAACAATCGCATTATTAATCTTCCCAATGGCAACAGCTGCTCGTTTCATTAGAACAGAAATGATTGAAGTATTACATTCTGATTTCATCTTAATGGCTAGAGCAAAAGGGATGAAAAAATCAACAATCGTGTTTAAACACGCATTACGTAACTCTTTAATTCCGTTAATTACGGTTATCGGACCGATAGCAGTAGGATTAATGACTGGTACGCTAGTTATTGAAAGAATATTCTCGATCCCAGGTCTTGGTGAACAATTCGTTCGTTCAATTACAACAAACGATTATCCAATGATTATGGGTACAACAATTTTCTTTGCTGCATTATTTATCTTTATTATATTTGTAGTCGACGTGTTATATGGAATTGTCGATCCACGTATTCGCTTAGCTGGAGGTAAAGGGTAATGAATCAAGAACAAAACATATCAAAAGAACTTTTTCAACCAGCCCAAATTGATTTAAATAAAAGTGAAAGAATCGAAAAGCCGAGCTTGACATACTGGCAAGATGCTTGGCTAAGACTTCGTAAAAATAAAGCAGCTTTATTTGGACTAATTATGGTTATCATTGTAGTTGCGATGGCCTTTATTGGACCGATTATGACTGGTTATGGAATTGATGACCAGGACTTATCAAGAGCTAAAATGCCACCAAGAGTTCCAGTATTGGAAAATGTTAGCTGGTTAAACCTTGACGGTAAAGATGCAAATGGAAATGACGTATATGCTGCTAAAGGAAAAGAAGGAGAATATTACTGGTTTGGTACTGACGGACTTGGCCGTGATATTTGGACTCGTACGTGGGAAGGTACTCAAATATCTCTTTTCATCGCATTTGCTGCTGCAATCATTGATATGGTTATTGGTGTAGCTTATGGTGGAATTTCAGCTTATTACGGTGGTCGTGTAGATAACTACATGATGCGTTTCATTGAAATATTAATAGGGATTCCAAACCTTGTCGTAGTTATCCTTATGATTCTAGTATTAGAAGCAGGTTTAACGTCTATTATCATAGCGTTAACGATAACCGGTTGGACCGGTATGGCACGTATTGTTCGTGGTCAGATACTGAAGTTGAAGAATCAAGAATTTGTACTTGCCTCTAGAACATTAGGTGCTCCTGATAGTAAGATTATTACTAAGCATTTAATTCCAAACGTATTAGGAATTGTAATTATTAATGCAATGTTCTCAATCCCTGCTGCAATCTTTTTTGAAGCATTTTTAAGCTTTATCGGATTAGGACTACAAGCACCAAATGCATCATTAGGGGTTATGATTGAGGATGGGTATAGATCATTACAAATCTTCCCTTATATGATGGTTTTCCCAGCTGTTGTAATGAGTGTGCTAATGATTGGCTTTAACTTAGTTGCAGATGGATTACGTGATGCACTTGATCCGAAGATGCGCGATTAAATAGGGTAGGTGACAAAGATGACAGAGAAAATTTTGGAAGTGAAAGATTTACACATTTCTTTTGAAACGTATGCTGGTGAAGTAAAGGCAGTTCGAGGTGTGAACTTTGACTTGCACAAAGGGGAAACACTTGCAATTGTAGGTGAATCTGGTTCTGGTAAATCGGTAACATCAAAAGCAATCATGAAATTAATCCCAACACCACCAGGGAAATATAAGCATGGTGAAATACTATTTGATGGTAAAGATATTGCGAAATTAACTGAAAAACAAATGCAAGGAATTAGAGGTTCTGAAATTTCTATGATATTCCAGGATCCAATGACTTCACTTAACCCAACGATGAAGGTTGGAAATCAAATTATGGAAGGGATCATCAAGCACCAAAAGGTTAGCCGTGCAGCTGCTAAAGAGCGTGCACTAGAACTTTTACGCTTAGTTGGTATCCCTCAACCAGAAGTTCGTTTAGAGCAATATCCACACCAATTCTCTGGTGGAATGCGTCAACGTGTTGTTATTGCGATTGCGTTAGCATGTAATCCAAAGATTCTTATTGCGGATGAACCGACAACTGCTCTTGATGTAACGATTCAAGCTCAAATTCTTGAGTTAATGAAGGACTTACAAAAGAAAACAGATACATCTATCATTTTCATTACCCATGACCTTGGTGTTGTTGCGAACATGGCTGACCGTGTAGCTGTAATGTACGGTGGGAAGATTGTTGAAATTGGTAAGGCAGAAGAAATCTTCTATAACCCACAACATCCATATACATGGGGACTATTAAGCTCAATGCCTAGCTTAGAATCAGGGGATAGTGATTTATATGCAATACCAGGATCACCGCCGGATTTATTAAACCCACCAAAGGGTGATGCATTCGCTGCTCGTAATGAGTTTGCTATGCAAATTGACTTAGAGCAAGAGCCACCAATGTTTAAAGTATCTGAAACTCACTATGCTGCTACGTGGCTATTACATCCTGATGCTCCAAAGGTAGAACCACCAGCAACAGTACAACGTATGAAGGAAAGCCGTAGTATTGGGGCAGGTAAATCTTCTGTTGGTGTGAAAGAAGGTGCAAAAAATGAGTAAAGAAAAATTACTAGAGATAAAAAGCCTTGAACAGCATTTCTCATTAGGAAAAAATAATGTTCTAAAAGCAGTAGATGGTATTTCCTTCGATATCTATAGAGGAGAAACATTCGGTCTAGTAGGTGAATCCGGATGTGGAAAATCTACAACTGGTAGAACAATTATCCGACTGTACGATGCAACAGGTGGAGAAGTTCTTTATGAAGGTGAAAATGTTCATGGTAAGAAGTCAAAGGCAGAGTTGAAGAAATTCAATCGTAAAATGCAAATGATCTTCCAAGATCCTTATGCATCCTTAAACCCTCGTATGACTGTTGCGGATATCATAGCTGAAGGTATTGATATTCATGGTCTAGCGAAGAATAATAAGGAACGTATGGAAAAGGTGTATGATCTTTTAGAAACAGTTGGACTTAACAAAGAACATGCTAACCGTTATCCACATGAGTTCTCAGGTGGACAACGTCAACGTATTGGTATTGCGCGTGCATTAGCAGTAGACCCTGACTTTATCATTGCCGATGAGCCAATCTCTGCACTTGATGTATCGATTCAGGCACAGGTTGTAAACCTACTGAAGCAGCTTCAAAAAGAAAAAGGGTTAACATACCTTTTCATCGCCCATGACTTATCGATGGTTAAGTACATTAGTGACCGTATCGGTGTTATGTACAGAGGGAAAATTGTAGAGCTTGCTACGAGTGAAGAACTTTATGCAAACCCAATTCATCCTTACACTCGTTCTTTACTATCTGCGATTCCACTTCCGGATCCAGATACAGAAAAGACGAGAAAACGTATTATGTACAATCCTGATATTCACAATTACGAAGATGAAGAGCCAACATTACGTGAAATCAATCCAGGACACTTCGTATACTGTTCTGAATCTGAATACAAGCAATATGTTGCTAAAAGTAATAAATAAAACAGAAAGCAATTGGTCTTTAAACCAATTGCTTTTCTTTATATAATATATTAAATAAATCATGGATCTAATTATTAGACTGGTAAACAATTACACTCCAAAATAAAAAAATGCATCTTTTCGATGCATTTTTTTATTTCTTCTTTTTTCCACCAACATTATTCCAGCCAGTTTGTGTATGAGTGGATTGATGGACAGTTTCATAGCCAGCTTTTCCTCGTCCGAAAAAACGTTCACCAATTCCATTTAATAAAACGCCTAATATGGCAGTAAGACCAATAACTAATAATGAAACTAACGTAAAATCAATAAAGTATTGTGCCATTATGTACCTCCAATTTGTATTAAAATAATAAACTGGTACTATACTTTCTATTTTAGACAAAGTCACATCATTTGAAAAGGTAAATATGATAAAAGTAGGTTGTTTACAAAGATTGTCGCTTCAAATAGGAAGAGTAAACACGTTAGTCATCTGATTTTGAAGTTTCATCTCCATTTTCCTGTAATAATTATGTAAAAATACTTGATTTATTGCTAGGATGTTTATGTATTAGATAAAAGAAAAATGTTTCAAAAAACTTTTTTTCGGGAAAAGGATAAAAATATGAAACCTTTTGCAGAGATGAAACGTACTAATAAGTATACATAGAAGTTTGTCTTAAGGGAGGTCTTGTGTACTTCACTAAAAAGTCAAAAAAAGTCAAGAAATTACCCTATTCTTAATCTGCATTTTCGTATATAATAAGAATATATATTTCTACTTAGTAATTATTTTAAAGTAAGTATGAATATCATTCTCAATTACATGTTGCTTATCATAAATGAAGGAGTGAAGTATAGATGGTTACATTATATACATCACCAAGTTGTACATCATGTCGTAAAGCGAAGTCATGGTTAGAAGAACATGAGATACCTTATACAGAAAGAAATATTATGTCTGAGCCGTTGTCTCTTGAAGAGATTAAGGAAATTCTTCGAATGACAGAAGATGGAACAGACGAGATTATTTCTACTCGTTCGAAAATTTTCCAAAAGCTTAATGTTAACGTGGAATCATTACCGTTACAACAGCTTTATACGCTAATTCAAAACCATCCAGGTCTATTAAGACGACCTATTATAATTGATGAGAAGCGATTACAAGTTGGATACAATGAGGATGAAATCAGAAGATTTCTTCCTAGAAAAGTACGTACGTATCAGCTTCGTGAAGCGCAACGTCTTGTAAATTAAAAAAAACTTCTACAACTAATTTAGTTGTAGAAGTTTTTTTATGCTTTTGCTGATTTGTTTTTAATGTACCCTGAAGCCAATACTAGAATAACTGTCGTGATAGGAAGAATATACTGAAGTGAAGCATATGTTTCAAAGAACTCAGCGAGTCTGGATTCATGTGTCATCATCTTTCCAGCTGTAAATGCTAATATACCTGCACCCACGTACACAAGTGCAGAGAAGCGTTCCATTAGCATTAAAATTAACTTACTGCCCCAGATAATAATTGGGATCGATACTAGTAAACCAATGACGACTAACAAGATATTCCCTTGTGCTGCTCCAGCAACTGCTATGACATTATCAAAGCCCATTACAATGTCAGCAAATACAATTGTTTTCACTGCAGCTGATAATGTAACCCCAGCGTTAATATTCATCTCATCTTCATTATCAACTAATAGTTTATAGGCAATCACAATAAGCAGAATTCCTCCAACTAACTGTAAGAAAGGAATCTTTAATAAGTAAACAGCAAGAATAGTTAATAAGACACGAACAACAATAGCTAAGCCGGTTCCTAAGAATATAGCTTTATTTCTTTTGGATTCTGGTAGATTACGACTTGCCAGTGCAATTACAATCGCATTGTCTCCACCTAAGACAATATCAATTCCAATAATGATGAGTAATGCTGATAAAAATTCTAAATCCACTTACAACACCCTTACTCTTTTAAATTAGGATTTGTCAGACATGAAATGTGTATGTACGATGTATGACATGGGAAAGCTCTATTATTTTAACTTTCTCAATATACGGTTAAATAGGAAACCTGTCAAGCTATATAGAGCAAAATACAAGTGCATTATTTTGTTGGATTTTATCGTTATTTGTGTCACATAATAACGATATATATAAATATTGGAAAAGCCTTTTACTGATTAAATAGGCAAACGTTTGATTTTTGAAAAATAGACGTTTTTATTTCCCTAAATTTATTATTTGTCATAAAATATAAGTAATAGGTCAAGTATTTACATTTTAATTTTTCGATTCTCTTTAGTCGATTCAATAAAGCATGTATGGTACGATTTAATAAATAGAAAAATGGGTACTATGATAGTACACTCCGCTCTGGGGGTAATATGTCCCTTCAGTAGATTAGATGAGAAGGGAGAGGTGAAGAAGATGGAAATTGAGCGTATAAATGAACATACTGTAAAATTTTATATGACCTATGGTGATATTGAAGAGCGCGGTTTTAATCGGGAAGAGATTTGGTATGACCGAGAGAAGAGTGAAGAACTATTTTGGGAGATGATGGATGAGGTTCATCATCAAGAAGAATTTTCTGTTGAAGGACCACTTTGGATTCAGGTTCAGGCAATGGAAAAAGGAATTGAGGTTGTCGTTACGAAAGCACAACTCTCTAAAGATGGACAAAAGTTCGAACTCTCGTTAACTGATGACAAAACCATTGATCTTCCAGTAGATGATAAAATAGAGTCATTACTTGATCAACATTTTCAAGCGAAGCAAAATGAAACAGATGAAGTACTAGATGAAATAGAAGATGAATCACTTCAGTTCCTCATTCGTTTTCAAGACTTTGAAGATGTGATCTCATTGAGTCATCGCACTCAGTTACAATCCTGTCACAATCAACTATTTTTGTTTGAAAACAACTATTTTCTTTATATTGAATTCCCTGAAGATATAGAAGAAGAACAATTAGATAATACATTAAGTCTGTTACTAGAGTACGGCACGGAAAGCCAACTTACCATTCATCGATTAGAGGAGTACGGTAAAGAAATTATTAAAGAAGATGCGTTAACCGTGATCAGTCATCATTTTCAACTAAAACCTTAACCGATTCCACGAAGGAATCGGTTTTTTACCTAGTTGATATGGAAAAAGGGGGTTGCTTTTTGAAGAAGATTATTCAAGTAGTATTATTTATTACTTCTGCGATCTTATTACTATATGGGCTGCAAACGGTAATCGGTCAACAATTTTTGGGTATATTAAGTGTTATTTTTTCCATTCTAGCAATCTTAACAAGCTTTGTAATCTTCCTTGAAAATCGCCATCCCACTAAAACGATTACATGGTTAATTGTTTTAGGTGTATTTCCGATTGTTGGCTTTATGTTTTATATTTTATTTGGTAGAAATGTTAGAAAGAATAAACTCTTCCAAGAAAAAGCGATGATTGATGAAAAAACATTTCAAAAAATCGAAGGAACACGCTTTCAAACGAAGGAGATTCCACATTATATTGATGAACATCAAATGCGTCTATTCCGATTAGCGCAGAGACTAGGAAAAAGTCCAGTCTCATCAAAAACGTACTCTGAGGTTCTGACGAATGGAGATGGGACCTTTTCAAAGATAATTGAAGTATTAAAGGAAGCAAATCATCACATTCATCTTGAATATTATATTGTGAGAGATGATAAAATCGGCTGTGAGATAAAAGAAATCTTAATTGAAAAGGCGAAGAGTGGAGTAGAGGTTCGTTTTCTATATGATGGAGTGGGCAGTTGGAAACTTTCAAATGAATATATACTAGATTTAAAAGAGGCAGGAGTAGAAATTATTCCGTTTTCACCTGTAAGATTAGCCTTTTTAAATCATAAAGTGAACTTTAGAAATCACCGAAAAATTATTGTTGTCGATGGTAAGAAAGGTTTTGTTGGTGGTTTAAACATTGGTGATGAATATTTAGGCAGAAATGAGCATTTTGGTTTTTGGCGTGATACACACCTTTACTTATATGGTGAAGCGGTTCGAAGTTTGCAATTAATCTTTTTGCAAGATTGGTACTACATGACAGGAGAGAAAATGCTAACGACCAATTACTTAACTCCTGCCTATGTTGAAACGAAAGAAAATGGCGGTGTACAGCTAATTTCGGGAGGGCCAGATAATGAATGGGAGGTCATAAAGAATTTATTCTTCGAAATGATTGTTTCTGCGAAGAAATCTATTTCTATTGCAACACCCTACCTAATACCGGATGTAGATATTTTATCAGCTCTCAAAATTGCCTCACTTGCAGGAATTGATGTGAAAATTATCATTCCAAAACGCCCTGATAAGAAAATTGTGTTTTATGCTTCCAGGTCGTATTTTCCAGAATTACTGGAAGCAGGAGTAAAAGTATTCGAATATGAAAAAGGGTTTATGCACAGTAAATTTTTAATTATTGATGATGATCTGGCTTCTATTGGAACATCAAATCTAGATATGAGAAGCTTCCATTTGAATTTTGAAGTGAATGCTTATCTTTATCAATCTCAAAGTATAAAATCTCTCGTTCTAGATTTTCAAGAGGATCTGGCTCAATCAACCGAAATCCATTATGATTCCTTTTCCAAACGTCCTTTGCGACAACGATTAGTTGAATCTTTGTCGAGGCTTCTTTCACCATTGTTATAAGCTGCGTAGTCACCTAATAAAAGTGTGACTGCGTGGTTATATATGAAAACTCAGGTTATTTTCGCGTAAATTGTTGTTTCTGGTTTCTACAATGTATAGTTCCAAGATACCTAAACTTAATTAGGAGCAACAATTTTTACGAAGAGTGACCTACTATAAAAAGGAGTGAAAAAATGTTAGTTGCCAACAATTCAAAAGGAGACGTTATTTCCTTAACAAGCAACTGGTCTCGAGAAGCTTTACTTGATTTAAGAAAACATGAAGCTTTTAGTTGTCCGAGTTGTAAACAAGTTGTACAAATGAAAATTGGAACTATGAAAATCCCTCACTTTGCTCATAAGGCAAGAACAATGTGTGATTCCTTTTCAGAAGGAGAGTCACAGTATCATTTAAAGGGGAAATTACAGCTTTATGATTGGTTTGTGCGTCAAGGTTATTCACCTAAGCTTGAACCGTACTTTTCCCTATTAAAGCAACGTCCTGATATATATGTAGAAATGAAGAATCAAAAATATATGATTGAATATCAATGTGCAACCATTGAAAAAAGTCGTTTTATAGAGCGAAACCATCATTACATAAACCATCAATTTAAAACACTGTGGATTTTAGGAGCTAATCGATTTAAACGATTAAGTCATCATCGGTTCTCCATCAACTCATTTGATTGGCAATTCGTCAAACTCGTTCATTCCAGACCAACACTCCTGTATTACTGTTCTCTCTCAGAACAATTTCTTTTCCTCCATAATATAATCCCACTGAATGGAAATACCGTGTATGCAAATCTTGATATTCAAACCCCCTCTTCCTATGCCATCACACACCATATAAACAAAATAGAATACAGCAACTCGGTTATGTTAGAGTGGTTACGGCTCAAGAGAAGCTGGAGACTCACTCCTGGGAATCGAAAAGCACCTCAAATAAAAAAACTACTAAACTATTTATATCATCAGAAAATATATCCTTCTTTACTTCCTTCTGAAGTAGGTATTCCTTTACCCTCCATGTATTGGATTCAGACTCCGGCAATGATTTGGCAAGCTTGGATATTGTTAGAGTTTATCAACAAGAAGGGTATTTCATCTTCTTTTACATTCAAAGAAACATATGATTATTTTAATAAGAAAGCACAAGCCGAGAATTTCATCATTCGCGATTTATCGTTTATTGAAAACTCACATTATGGTGCGGCAATACTGGAATATCTGCTTAGCCTGGTAACACTAGGAATAGTATCTACTCCTGATAAATTCACTTTTATTAAGGAAAAAAATGTACTCTTTCCTCTTCACATAGAAGAGGCACTTCAATTTGATGAAACTACCCTTCACGTAGTAAGCAAAAAAATAAAGGATAATGATTTCGTATCTCGAAATAGTATAAAAGGTAAATTAAGTAAATGGGGGATAAATAATAATGGCAGATAATTTGAAAGGTAAGGACTTACCAGTTCGTAGTGAGATACCTACACACTTAACATGGTCATTAGAGGATATGTTTGAAACGAAAGACAAGTGGGATAAAATGTTTCAGCATGTTCAAGACTTATTACCTAAGATCAATGAGTACAAAGGGACATTGTCTCAGTCCTCTAAACAGTTAGTAGAAGCGTTAACGTTACATGATGATGTCATGATTAAGATGGGGCAGCTTTATACATATGCTCATATGAGAAATGATGAAGATACAACAAATACATTTTATCAAGGGATGAATGAGCGAGCATCCTCGTTATATGCAAGGGTACATTCTGAAATCTCCTTTATGACTCCAGAATTATTAGAAATCCCGCAAAGTAAACTCGAAACATTTTTAGATGAGAATGAGAAGTTAAGTGAATATCGACATATGTTCGATGAAGTAACGAGGATGAAGCACCACGTACGTTCAACCGAGGAAGAAGCGTTACTAGCACAAATTCTCGAAGTGGCAGGCAGTTCTGCTAATACATTTGGTATGTTAAACAATGCAGATATTACATTCCCGACCATTGTTGATGAGAATGGAAATGAAATTCAAATCTCTCATGGCCGATATGGCAGTCTTTTAGAAAATTCAAATCGTTCGATACGAAAAGAGGCCTATGAAGCAGTTGGAACTACATATAAACAACATGTTCATACATATGCGAGTTTACTAAACGGACAGGTGAAAAAATCAAATTTTGTAGCCTCTACGCGTAACTATCAATCGGCAAGGGAAGCTGCACTGTATCCAAATAACATTCCAGAGACAGTTTATGATCAGTTAATTGATACAGTATCAGACAATCTATCGTTATTGTATCGATTTTATGATCTGAAGAAGAAAGCTTTAAAGTTAGAGTCCATTCATTTATATGATCTTTCACCTTCTATTATTGAAGATGTCCAAATGAATCTATCTTATGACGAGGCGAAGGAGCTAGTGTTACAATCACTGGCACCGTTTGGGAAAGACTATCAAGCTCGAATTCAATCTGTTTATGATAACAGGCATATAGATGTTTTAGAAAACAAAGGGAAGAGAAGTGGTGCATACTCAACTGGTGCATACGGGTCAAAGCCATATATTCTTCTGAACTGGCAGGACAATATTCGAAATGTATATACACTAACCCATGAACTAGGGCATAACGTTCATCGCTATTTAACTCAAACGTCTCAGCCATATGCATATGGACGATACTCCATTTTCGTTGCGGAGGTTGCTTCCACGACGAATGAAGCATTATTAACAGACTACTTATTAAAAAATACAAATGATGAGCGGAAGCAGTTATATATTTTGAATTATTATCTTCAAGGATTTGTTGGTACAGTATTTAGACAAACAATGTTTGCTGAGTTCGAACATATCATTCATATTGCTGAGCAAAGTGGTGTTGCACTAACTCCAGAGTTTTTATGTAATGAATATAGAAAGCTGCAAATTAAATATTATGGACCAAATGTCGTTCTATCAGATGTATCACAATACGAGTGGGCAAGAATCCCACATTTTTATATGAATTATTATGTATATCAATATGCGACCGGCTACAGTGCCGCGACAGCCTTATCTAAGCAAATCTTAGAAGAAGGAGAGCCTGCTGTAAGCCGTTATATGGAATTTTTAAAAGCTGGCAGCTCCAACTATCCAATTGAAATATTAAAGCAAGCAGGAGTCGATATGACGTCCAAAGCCCCAATCCAAGATGCACTGTCAGTATTCAAAACAAGACTGACTCAACTTGAATCAATGTTGTCATAATGCTTTGTATAGTTCTCTAAGGTTAAGGGAAATTTATACGAAAGCATACGTTGAAGGGACTGGTCAGCATGAGACAACAAAAAGGCATGACATGGACGTTAACCTTACTCGGCGCAGGAGCTGTTGCTTACGGTGTAACAAAAACAATAAAAGCGAAGAGAAGATCTACTCAAGAAGAAGAGGCGTTACTTCCACCCTCACCCGACGTACCGGAAATATTTTATACGTAAAAAACCAATGCACAGTGTGCATTGGTTTTTTTGTGAATTTAAGAAGGAGTGCGGGGTGATGGGATTTGCCATTTTATGGTTAAGGACTCATAAATGTGGTTAATCGGCTCATAAAGTAACAAGTTTGGCTCACAAAATTAATGGATGGGCTCATAAATATGAAATCTAGGCTCACAAATGCATCTAGACACACTTCATAACATTCAGCGGACAATATATGTATCAAAATCCACAACTTATGTTTCGTTTCACCCGATATATGTGTCAAATTCCAAAAATGTGTGTCAAAGTAACTTACTTTTGCATCAAAATTCACTTATACAAACAAATTCCAAATGAAATCTTGAAATAGTATAAGTAGGACCGAATTTACATTATTAGTATGAAGACTCATAACTACCTACCAAAGGCTCATAAATTCGATTAAGGACTCATAAATTTCAAGCTTTGGCAATTTAATTTACGCATAGGCTCAAAAAGCTACAAAAAAAAGAACCCAGCCTCAGCTTAGGTCCTACAATTGCTCTGTTAAAATTAGGGCACCTTTTTTCGTAATCGCAATGGTATGTTCATATTGAGCGGAGAGTGATCCATCTACGGTTCGTGCAGTCCAGCTATTTGAATCCATTTTAGAGTTCCACATTCCGATATTAACCATTGGCTCGATTGTGATGACCATTCCTTCTTTTAAGCGAAGTCCTCTGTGTGGTAGTCCGAAATGAGGAACTTGTGGTTCTTCGTGGATCGTTGGTCCAATTCCGTGACCAATAAAGTCACGTACAACTGAGTAGCCTTCTGCTTCTACGTAAGTTTGAATGGCATGACCAATATCCCCTATTCGGTTACCTAAGACAGCTTTTTCGATTCCTCTGTATAAGGCCTCTTTCGTGACATCCATTAGTCTCTGTGCTTCAGGACTCACATTTCCAACAGCATAGCTCCATGCTGAATCTGCAAGGCCGCCGTTTAAGTTTACAACCATATCAATGGTAACAATATCTCCATCCTTTAACGGTTCTTTGCGGGGAAAGCCATGGCAAATCTCATCATTTATCGAAGCACATGTCGCATATTCATAGCCGTTAAATCCTTTTTGTTCAGGAGTGGCACCGTGTTTTTTTAAGTATTGTTCGACAAACTGGTCAATCTCGTGTGTGGTAATACCGGGCTTTATTAATTTGGCAATCTCTTGATGGCAGCTTGCAAGTAATTTCCCAGCTTGGTGCATTAAGTCTATTTCTCGTTCAGATTTAAATGTAATCAAGTCAGTCACTTCCTTTATTTATCTACTCATAATCTTTAAGTTCAATGACCTTATCATAACAGAAATTGAGTGGATTCTTAAATTTTCGTGCTTATCTTTATAACGTGTATATGCAAAGGATAAAAAAAAGTTACTAGTAAAAACTATTATATATGTAAAATAAAGAGGGAATAAACTCATAATTATCGAATAGTTATATTGCAAGTATTTCGGTAATTAAAATACACTACATATATAGGGGGTCTCGTAACATGGCAGAACAAACAATGGCAAAAGCATTGCCGACAAGAAGTGAAGTTCGCTTAGAAGACACATGGAGATTAGAAGATATTTATGTGACAGATGAAGCGTGGGAAGCTGAATTCTTAGAAGTAAAAGCTTTAATTCCAAGAGCAGCTGAGTTTGAAGGCAAACTTGGAGAATCTGCTGATACTTTACTTCAACTACTTACATATCAAGATGACGTATTGTTGAAGATGGGGAAGTTGTACACATATGCTCATATGCGCTATGACCAGGATACAACCAATTCTCATTATCAAGGATTAAACGATCGTGCTTCCAATCTTTATACACAAATCTCTAGTAGCTTAGCTTACGTTGTTCCAGAGATTTTAGCGATTGAAGAAGAGAAGATTCAATCTTTCCTAAACGAAAGACATGAGCTTAAGGTGTATGAGCATGCGATTGAAGAGATTACAAGAACGCGTCCACATGTATTAAGCAGCAAGGAAGAATCACTTCTTGCACAAGCGTCTGAAGTGACAAGTGCGGCGAGCACAACTTTCGGTATGTTGAATAATGCGGATTTAAAATTCCCTTCCATTAAAGATGAAAATGGGGAAGAGGTTGAAATTACGCATGGCCGTTATATTAGATTCCTTGAGAGCAGTGACGGACGTGTGAGAAAAGATGCGTTTAAGGCTGTGTATGAAACATACGGAAACTATCGCAATACATTTGCAAGTACTCTTGCAGGAACAGTAAAGAAGGATAACTTTTATGCACGTGTTCGAAATTATAAATCTGCCCGTGAAGCGGCACTGAGCAATAACAATATTCCAGAGCAAGTGTATGAGAACCTTGTCAACACTGTAAATGAATATTTGCCACTATTACACCGCTATGTAGCTCTACGTAAGCGAGTTCTAGGACTTGATGAGATTCATATGTACGACCTTTATACACCACTTGTAAAAGAAGTGAAGATGGAAGTTACGTATGATGAAGCAAAAGAACATGTATTAAATGGGTTAACTCCACTTGGCGAAGAGTACCAGGACATTCTAAAGGAAGCATATGAGAACCGTTGGGTGGATGTTCAAGAGAACAAAGGAAAAAGGAGCGGTGCTTATTCATCTGGAGCATATGGAACAAATCCGTATATCCTAATGAACTGGCAAAATAACGTGAATAATCTATTCACATTGGCTCATGAATTTGGCCATTCTGTGCATAGTTATTACACTCGTAAAACACAACCATACGTATATGGTAATTATTCAATCTTCGTAGCAGAAGTGGCTTCGACATGTAATGAAAATTTACTAAATGACTATCTGTTGAAGACGATTGATGATGAGAAGAAACGTCTGTACTTGTTAAATCATTATTTAGAGGGCTTCCGTGGTACGGTATTCCGTCAGACGATGTTTGCAGAGTTTGAGCATGCAATCCACTTGAAGGCTCAAGAAGGGGAAGCATTAACTCCAGATTTATTAACAAGCATGTACTATGAGTTAAATAAGAAGTACTTTGGTGATGATATTGTGATTGATGAGGAGATCGGCTTAGAATGGTCTCGTATTCCACACTTCTATTACAATTACTATGTGTATCAATATGCAACTGGATTTAGTGCTGCAACTGCTTTATCAAAGCAAATCTTAGAAGAAGGTCAGCCAGCTGTTGACCGTTACATTGAGTTTTTGAAGGCTGGAAGCTCAGATTATCCAATTGAAGTCTTAAAGAAGGCAGGGGTCGATATGACGTCTCCAGAACCAATTCGTTTAGCTCTTCAAGTATTTGAACAAAAGCTTGAAGAAATGGAACAATTGTTAGAAGGATAAAAAAACGTCTGGGATTGATCCCAGACGTTTTTCTATTGAATTATCCTTTAAATCCTCTAAATCGATTTCGATTATTTAACCCGAGCATAATGAAGAAAATGACTAAAAAGAGTAGCGGGGTTGTTATGGTTAAGGGTGCTAAATTCATCATTCCTAGTATTTGAAAGTAAAACACAATGATAAAAGAGACAATGCCTGCAATTACTTTCCACTTCATGTGATAACCTCCAACTCAACATATGCTTGTATCAACTATATTCAGGTAGAAGTAAAATCATGCGTTATAAAAGATAAATTAAAAGTTTAGCCCCGTAGTAAGGACAAAAAAAACGCCAATAGGCGTTTATAAATTATCCCGTATATCTCCAAAATGTACCGTATTTTACTGGGACCACTTCGACTTTTTGTTTAAATAGAAGCTTTTTCATTTCTTTTTCTACTTCTTGAATGGTCATGTTATACACGACTGAAATTTCAACTGATGCAACAAATCTATACAGTTCAAGAAACTCTTCAAGTGTAGGTAGTAATGCTGGTTTAGGTTGCTCACCTAAGAGCTCTTCTATAATTTTAACGTAAATATCATAAGGGTAGCAGCCGGTAACTTTCATCCCTTCGTCCTCAATATTTTGATTAAAGAAAACGAGAGTAGGTATTTGGTCAACTTCCATTTCTGTTGTGATTTGGAGGTCACATTGAAGAGCTTTCGATGCACTTTCTGAATGAATATCTTTTTTAAATTCTTCCACATCTAATCCAACACTATCTGCACAGTCGATCAGTATTGATTGATCAGAGATATTTTGCTTTTGTAAAAATAAAAGCTCTTGTAGTTTTCGTAAAAATCTTAGACCAACACGTCTACCTTGTAATTCGGCTGCCTTTATTGCAATGGAAGCAATATAAGGTGTAGAAATTGGATTTTCAAACCAAACATCACCATCGCATGACATTCCAGAACGACTTGCCGTTCGCTCCCAAACTGTTGCAAGGTTTTCGGTCTTTGTTTTTTTAAGTAAATTAAGGGTGGCCAATTTTCCACTAATAACATGTTTAATGGAGAAATAAGAACCATATTCTAGATGGAGCTTTTTTAGGACTGGTTCTAAAGCCCAACATTCAGGGCACAAAGGATCAATAAACACATAGATCTCAAGAGGTTTTTTCCCAGATTCATGACATGCCTGTTTCTCATGTTTATCAATCACGGGAAATCTCCTCCCCAGAGTCAGGAGTGTTAATCATATGTTGTGCTGTTAGTACGAGTCGATGATAAAATTCATCTCTCAGATTTCCTTCTAAGCCGACTTCATCCATTGCCTCGCTCATACAAGAAAGCCATGCCCGGGCACGTGTTGGCGTAATCTCAAATGGCAAATGACGAGCTCGCATCATCGGATGTCCATGTTCCTCGGTATAAAGCTGAGGTCCACCTAAATACTGCGTCAAAAATTGCTTTTGCTTACGTGCTGTTTCCGTTAAATCCTTAGGGAAAATGGGAATTAGATCTGGGTGTTTACTAACTTTACTATAAAATGTATCCACTAAAGAATATAGGACGCTCTCTCCAATTGCTTCAAATGGGGATGAATATCGTTCAGTCATATAAATAACTCCTTCTTCAAGAAATACTTACTTTTTCTTGTACTAAGAGTAGTAACTACTTCAAATTCCAATGCTTGTAAATCATTTTAACAACGTTTTCATCACACTTCAAATAAAGTGACTTATTCTAGTCTTAGTGCCGATACTGTCAACTTTACTGCTTTAAAGGAGTGGGGGCCTGACCCTCGGTGCTTTAAAGTGATAAAGTGACTACCTTTTAATGAAATGGTTCGTCATGTTTAGGTTTCCCTATAAAAAGAAAATCACCTAATCAGTTTGCACTAGGTGATTATTTTTTCGTTATGCATTTAGTTGGTTAAACGTGTTGGTTACTTTTTTAACGTAATTTTGTGTTTCTTTAAATGGAGGAATGCCGCCATGCTTGTCTACGTTACCAGGTCCAGCGTTGTAGGCTGCCAGTGCGAGCTTAATGTTTCCGTCATACTTGTCCAACATTTGGCGTAAGTATTTTGTTCCGCCTTCAATATTTTGTGCAGGGTCAAAGATATTCGCTACACCTAATCCTCTTGCTGTAGAAGGCATCAGCTGCATAAGTCCGCTTGCACCTGCATGACTTACTGCATTCGGGTTAAAGTTTGACTCGTTCTTAATTACTGCTTTAATTAATTTTGCATCTACTCCAAATTTGTCAGCAGCCTGTTGAATCATACTATCAATGCTACCAAGTTCGATAGGAGGTAAAGATGCTTTAACTTGATTTAAATTGAGACTTGGCATAGCAGACGTAATATTTTCAGCAGCCTGAGGCAAGCTAGAAAGTAACTCTTTCGTTGAATCTAGTCCATTTGATAGGAATTCTGTTAACATCGTTTGAAACATATTATCTGAATTTGAGCTTTGTTCTACACCTTGTCCAGAAAAACCGCGAAGTGCTTGGATTTCTAACATCATTTTCATTTGGTTAATATTCAAGTTGTGATCCCTCCAGTTGTCTCTTTTTTTCATTGAAGAACCGTTTAATCTTATTGTCGGTTTGACGAGCAGGAATGTTGTGCTGTGTTAATAGCTTTTCAAACTGCACTTTCCCCTCATGATAACTCTTTGCTTCATATTCAAGCTCATAATCTTCTACATTCAAGTAATAACTGTGATCGAAGACGAGGAGCCCATTCTCATAAGGTAATTCAACTCTTTTTGTCTCAAGTGTGCCTAAATAACGAATCTCACTTGTATCTATATTCAAATCTTTAATAATTGTATAAATATCACCCTGTAGTAGAGGTCCACCTTGTAACATAGCAGAAGCTTCAGTTTCTGACAGTTCCTGATGTGTTTCAAGTAATCCTTCAGTCATGGGTTGTTTTAATGTTAGTGTATACGTCTCTTTCTTATAACGAATACGAAGTGCCGCACCGTTCTCTTTAAGAGCAAAGCTCACTGTATCAAAATAGTGATTTTGCTGTGAGATTATATCATCATTTTGGATGTTATATTCAGAGAGCAATAACTGGTATTCATCCTTTGAGAGTAAGTTTTTAAATTCTATTTCAATTTCTTGATTCATTGTGCATCCCCTCTCTCGGATTTGTTGTCCATACTTTCTAAAATCCACGATACCTATTATACTATAACCTGGATTATTATAGTGTTAGTATTTATATGGTAAAATAAATTATAGAAATTCGGACTTAGGTAAAAACATTTTGTGCCGTTTTAGAGGGGAGTAAGAGTATGAGTCAAAGATTATTAATTAAAGATGTAACTTGGAAAAACGAGGGACTTTACATAATTAGCGATGAAACAGAAATGAATGCAGAGCAGTTATCTCCTGCAGGGAGGGTATTGGTCGATTCTGATCAATTAACGTTCATTTACATATTAGAAACGCCAACTGAATATGTTTACTTACCACTGTCAAAAGAGTACTGGTCAGATTTAAAAAAGGTACTCACAGAGCAAACAACGGTCACTCTTTTCGTTAATAATAGAGAAATTGTGTTAGAAAATATTGTTGAAGAACTTCAATATGTAATTAGCAATATTGAAGGAAATGCAAACTATGGCGATCAGATGGTTGAGGAAGTAGAAGCACATTTTATTAAATAAAATACATTGAGTAATTCATTAACTGGTGGTGTAAGTTATGATAGAAAACTGGGACGTATTTTTAGCTCCATATAAACAAGCAGTCGATGAATTAAAAATCAAGTTCAAGGGAATTCGAACACAGTTTGAGAAAAATTCCTTACATTCTCCGATTGAATTTGTAACAGGTAGAGTAAAGCCAATTCCAAGCATTTTAGACAAAGCAATCCGAAAACAAATTAACTTAGACAATATCGAGGAAGAAATGCAGGATATTGCTGGAGTTCGCATGATGTGTCAATTCGTTGAGGATATTAAATCTGTAGTTGAGCTACTGCGAAAGAGAAATGACCTTGAAATTATTGAAGAGCGTGATTACATTTCACAAAATAAAGATAGCGGGTACCGATCGTATCACTTTGTCATCTCATATCCAGTTGAAACACTTCAAGGTAAGAAAAACATCTTAGTAGAGATACAAATTCGCACACTCTCGATGAACTTTTGGGCAACGATTGAGCATTCGCTAAACTATAAATACTCAGGACAAATTCCTACCAATATTCAAGAGCGGTTAAAGCGTGCTGCTGAGGCGGCTTTTCGTCTCGATGAGGAAATGTCCTTAATTCGTGATGAAATACAAGAGGCACAGGCAATCTTTTCGAGGAAAAAATAAGCAAGGGAGGCCATTACATGAGATTTGCCATAACGAGTAAAGGTGATAATATCTCCAATACTCTCATGTTAAAAATGAGAACGTATCTTCAAGATTTTGATTTGATTTACGATGAAGACCAGCCCGATATCGTGATTTCTGTAGGTGGAGATGGTACTCTTTTATATGCTTTTCATCGATATAGTAAGCGCTTAGATAAGACCGCATTTGTTGGTGTTCATACAGGTCACCTAGGATTCTATGCAGACTGGGTGCCAGAAGAGGTCGAAAAGCTTGTGATTGCGATAGCTAAAACGCCGTATCAAACAGTTGAATATCCACTACTTGAAGTCATTGTAAGACATTTGAATGGTGGAAAGGAAGCGAGATACTTAGCGTTAAATGAATGTACGGTAAAAGCGGTTGAGGGATCACTTGTCATGGATGTTGAGATCCGTGGTCAACATTTTGAGACGTTTCGAGGAGATGGGTTATGTGTATCCACACCTACTGGAAGTACGGCATACAATAAGGCACTGGGGGGAGCTATACTTCACCCATCCATAGAAGCAATTCAAATTGCAGAAATGGCCTCTATTAACAACCGAGTATTTCGTACAATTGGTTCGCCTCTAGTTCTACCAAAACATCATACATGTATGATGCGACCGATAAACGATGTGGACTTTCAAATTACGATTGATCATTTAACGTTGTTACATAAGGATGTAAAATCCATTCAATATCGTGTGGCGAACGAAAAAATTAGGTTTGCCCGTTTTAGAACGTTTCCATTTTGGAAAAGAGTTCGTGACTCGTTTGTTGGAGATAAGTAAACGTGAATGTCTTTACATTACAATGGCAAATCACACAAGAGAATTCAGGAATGCTTGTTAGAGAATTTCTGAAGAAGCAAGAAATTTCAAAAGTAGCCTTAACAGATATCAAATTTGGTGGTGGAGACATTTTAGTTAACAATGTTTCTGTCACAGTTCGGTACGTTTTAAGAGAGGGAGATGTGCTTAAGGTACTTTTCCCTCCTGAAAAACGAAGTGATGATTTGCTTTCTGAAAACATTCCGTTACATATTGTTTATGAGGATGCTTACTTACTCGTTATTAATAAGCCACCTTTTATGTCTACAATTCCATCTAGAGACCATCCGACAAGTTCACTTGCGAATGCACTTCTTTACTACTATGAGCAAAAAAATATACAAAGCACCGTTCATATTGTGAACAGGTTGGATCGTGATACTTCTGGTTTGTTAATTGTGGCAAAGCACCGTTATACGCACCATCTTTTTTCAAAACAGCAAAAAGTTCGTGAAATCCATCGCAGATACGAAGCTTTTGTACACGGTCAAATCAAACAAGATTGTGGAACGATACAAGCACCAATTGGCCGGAAGGAAGATAGCATTATTGAGCGGGAAGTAAGAGAAGACGGACAAGATGCTGTCACTCATTTTGAGGTTTTAGCAAGATATAAAGGTTTTGTACATGTATCTTTAAAACTCGAAACTGGCCGTACTCATCAAATACGAGTACATATGTCCCATTTGGGTCATCCTTTGTTAGGTGATGACTTATATGGAGGGAAAAGAGAGCTTATCGCCAGACAGGCACTTCATAGCACCGAATTGTCGTTTACACATCCGATTACAAAAGAAAACTTGCATTTCGAAATTTCATTACCGGAGGATATGATGTCTTTAAATAAGGATGTTTTCTACTAGCTTGTAGTTCTTAGTAAAATCCTGAAAGTCGTATCAAAGTTAAAGACAAAAAAAGAGCCTTTAAAACTAGCATTGTATTGCATTGCTAGTTTTTTTATGTGAAAACGAAACCATTTTTTTACTCGTTCAGTCTAAAGGGTAGAAACAACAGGAAAGGAGGCAGCTGGATGATACAAAAAGTACATTCAATATCTGATTATCGTGAAAGTAGTATAAGTTTAGATGACAAAGAAACGATACTAGACGAGATTATGACTTTATATGCTGAAAAGGTATATCTATTAGCGTATTCGTTTGTGAAAGATAAAGGCGTTGCTGAAGATATTGCACAAGAAGTATTTATTAAATGCTACCGCAATTTAGATAAATTTCGTGGTGACTCCCAAATGAAATCTTGGATCTACAGAATTGCAGTAAATACTTCAAAAGATTTTGTTCGGAAACGTAAATATAAAATTTTATATTTTCAAAGAGAAGCACTAGAAGATTTAATGAGGAGTAAAAGTCTAGAAGATACATATGTAGAAAAATCTGAGAACAAGCAGTTATTACTCCAAGTTCTTTCATTAAAGCCAAAGTACCGGGAAGTAATTATCTTACATTACTTTCATGACTTAAAAATTACCGAAATTAGCGAAACGCTAGGTATAAATACAAATACGGTTAAGACTCGACTAGCCAGAGGGAAATTGGTTCTTTCGGAGATGCTTAACAACCAAAAGGAGGCTTTTTAATGGAAAACGATTTGAAAAAAGCAAAGAAGTTTTTTAGTGAAACCTACTACAATTCAAACATCACGACCCGAATAAAAAATGGTGTTCATAACAGAATTGCAAGTGAAGGGACGAAATATAATTTTAATAGAAGAAAAAAGGCATTATATTCATTTGGAGCCGCAGCTGTAGTATGTGGTTTATTATTCGCTTCATTATTCGTTTCTCCAACTATGGCCGAGGTTGCAGCAAAAATTCCATATTTAAATCAAATTTTACATCTTAAGCCACTAGATGAGGTTTTAGTTGAAAAATTAGAAGAGAAAGGCTATCAAGTAGATGGAATTGGAATGTACATTAATGAGGAAAAAGAAATTGAAATACAAATAAAAGGACTTAATGAAGAAAGTAAGAAAGATGTGGAGAATATTGTAAATGAGCAACTTTCTTTAAGAGGGTATGATGCCTATACGTTTAACGTAAGAGAATCATATTATCACTCAAATCAACCTGTTGAATTAACAAAGGACGAGAAACTCGCAGAGGGCATACTAGAAGAGGCTATTGGAAAATTGGAGGAGAATGGCTACACCATCTTAATGTATGGTTTCGGGTATAGTTCTCCTAGTAAGAATATTAAATTCCGGGTAGATATTCCGAATACAGAAAATAGAATTGAAGACATTGAAAATACATTCCATGAAATCATTAAGGGAAAACAAATTGGAGAGTATACAGTAAATGTCGTAACAATTGATTTAGAACAAGAAATTGAAAATAAGTGGAGTAAGTGGAATACAGATGTGTTTCCTGTAATTGTCTCAGGAATGATGGGGAAGAAGGAATATGAAGTAACAGGCTTTACCTATTCATTCAAACCGGAAGCCCTAGAAATTTTTTTGAAAACATCCATCAATAGCACAGATCATAACGCCAAAGATCGTGCATTAAAAGTAGAAACAACTGTAAAAGAATTTTTAGAATCTGAGGAACTAAAAGAAATTACAAGTACCCACCCATATAAAATCATTGTAAGAAGCAAAGATCAAAAACAAATCAACTAAACAAAAATAAAGAAAAATCGACACGGTGCCAGGCACTTGTCGATTTTTCTTTATTTAAACGACCTAAACTTTTCCTCGACATAAGGCATAGTGGAAGGCACTGACACCGTTTCTAGTTCGGGATAACGAAAGGCAGTTAGTTTGTTTCCAAATACGGCACCTGTATCAATGTTAATGGTGTTGCCAATTACTCTTGGCTCTTTTACTGGTGTATGACCGTACACAATCCATCTTGAGCCTGTATAGTTTTTCGCCCAATCTCGTCTTACTGGTGTTCCGTCTGGATTTGATTCTCCTGTTATATCTCCATATAACACAAACGTTTGAACTTTCTTGTCTGTTCTTCCGATATAATCTTCTCGAATTCCGGCATGAGCAACAATCAAGTTTCCTTCGTCCAACTGAAGATACAAAGGGGCATTTTCATATAATCGTGTAAAGCGATTACTCACAATGTTACGTTCCTTCGTTGATAGTGCTTGATATTCAGCAACTGTTGTTTCCAACCCATGCGTCGTTTGAACTTTACGACCTAGAAAATAGCGATATAATTTATTGCAATGGTTACCTGGGCAATAATAAGCCTTCTTTTCTTCCATTACTAGCTTATGGACTATATTGATTACTTTAATAGACTCCGGACCTCTGTCAGTTAAATCGCCAACAAATGCTAACACACGTCCAGCAGGGTGAACGGGAAGATTATTCTCCCACTCATACCCAAGCTTTAGAGTTAATGAAACAAACTCCTCATAACAACCGTGTATGTCACCAATTACATCAATCTGCATGAAAAAATCTCCTTTCCCACTATTGCTCCTCCACTATTATGAGCAATTGCATAAGAAAAAAGCAGCCTGAAGCTGCTTTTAATCAAATAAATATTTCTTTGTACGGGAACGAACATTTAAAATAATACCAATCGCTAACATATATGTCGCAAGCGAACTTCCACCATAACTAATGAATGGTAATGGTAAACCAGTGATCGGTAATAAACCAATTGTCATCCCAATGTTTTGAAATACCTGGAATGTAATCATTCCAATCACTCCAGCAGAAAGATAGCTTCCATAAGGATCATTACATTCCAATGCAATGTGTATCATTCGATAAATTAACAAGAAGAATAAGGCAATCACAACACTGGCACCGATAAATCCAAATTGCTCAGCAATAATGGCGAAAATAAAATCAGTGTGTGATTCGGGAAGAGTGACTTCAGTTTGGAGGTATCCTTTTCCTGATAATTCACCTGATCCGATCGCCAACAGTGATCTAATTAACTGAAAGCCTTGTGCATTAGAATGCTCATATGGAGCTAACCAACCGTAAAAACGATTTAACTGATATTCATCTAATATATGCTCTTTAAAAAAATGAGGAAAAGCAAAATAAGTATAAACAAGTATACTTGCCATCGCCATAAATGAAGTAGCAATGGTGAATAATATTCTCCATCGTATTCCTGAAACAACTAACATCGTACCAAAGATTGACATAAATACCATCGACATCCCCATATCAGGTTGTTTTACTAAGAGAAGAAGCGGGGCAATCGTCGTTAATGATAACTTACCTAGTAAAAATAAATCTAGTTTGACAGAGCTCTCCACGTATTTCTCTCGATGGTTCACAATAATTTGACTTAATACGAGTATTAAGAAGATTTTCATCAGCTCGGAAGGCTGAAAATTCCCAATCCCCGGTAGCTTGTACCAGCTTGTTGCACCTTTAATTGTTTGCACTAGTGAACTTGGAAAATTAATTTCTAATCCGATTAAAAGTAAAAAGCCAAAACCGTATAAATACCATGCAACTTGCTTAAACCTGTCATAATCAACAATCATCGTAATAGCAATGGCAACAGATCCTACTACATACCATTGCCATTGTTGAGCAACGAAATTAATATTTTTTAGCTTTTCAGGCAAGGTAGGCTGTGCACTAATAATCGCGATTGTACTGGCAATTGCCAATAAAAATAAAATAAATAATAAACTATAATCAATACGCTGTTGAGCGTTTTTCTCAGTATTCATTCATCACAATTCCCTTTCAGCCAATCTATTTACTACTTTAATTGTACTCATTTTTTACTAGAAAACAAATTTGGTTTACGATAGATAAAAAGTGGGTATATACATAATTCGTCTTCATTCAGTGATTTACGACAAGAAAACACCAAATTTTACAAGGAGAGGTGCTTTTTACGTGATATCTCACCTAATTTGTGGGATGCTAGTAATAATTGGGTACTTCATCTTATTTTAGTTGAACAAGCTTAGGAACAAGTACTTATCAGAAGGTTTTAAGAATAAAAGTAATAAGTCTAAGGAAAAAGACTTTTTATGACCTTTTGCAAAAGGGGGAGAATGAATGGAACATCACGGATCAGTTACTTCATTATTAATTGTTGTATTAGTGGCTTTTTTGACACCATTATTAATGCACCGGTTTAAACTAAACTTTTTACCAGTTGTTGTTGCTGAGATATTAATGGGTCTTATCATAGGACAATCGGGATTTGATTTAATTGAACCCGATATGTGGATTGAAACATTGTCAACACTCGGATTTATCTTTTTAATGTTTTTGAGTGGATTAGAAATTGACTTTACTGCATTTGCAGGAAAGAAAAAGAAAGAAAAATTACCTAGTGGTAAGGATGCTCCTAACGCATTTTTGCTTTCAACACTAATTTTCATAGGTATTT
Source organism: Bacillus sp. BGMRC 2118 (assembly GCA_008364785.1). GTDB lineage: Bacteria > Bacillota > Bacilli > Bacillales > SA4 > Bacillus_BS. The sequence continues at coordinate 69,436 of VTTJ01000008.1, forward strand.
TCGGACTTTCTTTACTTTTATCTTATATTTTTGTTTGGACAGGGTTTATCGAGAATGCATTCTTAATGACATTAATTATATCTACTATTTCTCTTGGGGTTGTTGTTCCGACTTTGAAGGAAGCAAATCTAATGAAGCGGGCAGTAGGGCAAACAATCCTACTTGTTGCTGTTATTGCTGACTTAGTCACGATGATTCTGCTTGCTGTTTTTGTTTCTTTATATAGTGAAGGACAAGGAAGTATGTGGCTGTTATTGATTTTATTCGCAGCAGGTGTAGGTTTCTATTTTGTTGGTAAAAGATTCCAAAATCGTTCATTCCTGGAAACAATGTCCAAAGGTACTATTCAAATTGGAACAAGAGCAGTTTTTACATTAATCATCGTGCTAGTAGGTGTATCTGAATCTGTTGGAGCTGAGAATATTTTAGGTGCATTTTTAGCAGGTGTATTAGTGTCGTTACTATCACCGAATGCTGACCTAGTGCACAAGCTGGATTCATTTGGATACGGTTTTTTAATACCGATTTTCTTTGTAATGGTAGGGGTAAACTTAGATGTTTGGTCACTGTTTGAAGATCCAAAGGTCTTATATTTAATTCCGTTATTATTAATTGCTTTATTTATCTCGAAAATTTTCCCAGTGTATTTGATGAAGTTTTGGTATGACACGAAGACAGTTTTAGCTTCGGGGTTTTTACTAACATCAACATTATCATTAGTTATTGCTGCAGCGACAATTGGAGAACGAATTGGGGTTATAGATGCAAAGATGTCAGGAGCGTTAATTCTTGTTGCAGTAATCACAAGCATTATTACACCCATTGCCTTTAAAAAGCTGTTTCCATCACAGGAATTCGAAGATCCAAAGCAAAAGGTTGCATTCATTGGGGCAAATCAGTACACGCTACCTACAACGCTGGAGCTAAATAAAAACTTATATGAAACAAGTCTCTTTCATGTCAAACAAGACAAAATTGAGAAACAAGTATCAGATTCAATCTTCTCCATCGTGGAGTTGGAAAGCTATTCACTGGATGAATTAAAGAAACATGACATTTTAAATGTGGATATACTGGTGGTAACAACAGGAGATCAAGAGGTCAACAAAGAAATTGCCATTCATGCGAAGGAAAATGGAGTGGACCGCGTCATCGCCCGGGCTGAATCACCTGAGGTGGATGAAGAATTAAAAGGACACGAGATAGAAGTATTCTCTGTACTAACGTCCACTCAAAACTTGTTACGTGCCTTAATTGAAGCACCGAGTGTAATGAATATCCTAACCAATCAAGAAACAGCGCTATATCAAATTAATATGAAAAATAGTTTATATAACGGCATTGAATTACGTAATTTCCCGTTCACTGGTGACGTCATATTTGTCCGGATATTTAGAGGAAAAGATTCAATTGTACCTCACGGTGATACAGAATTATTGTTTGGAGACCGTCTGATTGTAACAGGCTCACGAGAATATGTTGATGAGTTAAAAATGGTATTAGAATATGGAAGAGAGTAAGAAGTCATGTATATGGCTTCTTTTTTTGCTTGTCTGTAAAAGTGGTAGTCAATTCATTAATCATTATGATATACTATGACTAGGTACTAATAACAAGGTATAATATGTAGGAGGAAGATAGATATGGGAATTTCCTTACAAGGTCGTACATATGTGGTAATGGGAGTAGCGAATAAGAGAAGTATTGCATGGGGCATTGCGCGCTCACTACATACCGCGGGAGCTAGACTTGTTTTCACCTATGCAGGTGAAAGACTAGAAAAAAGTGTTCGTGACTTAGTTGAAACGTTAGATCGTAATGATTCACTAGTATTACCATGTGATATTACTAACGATGAAGAAATTGAAATATGCTTTGCATCTATTAAGGAACAAGTTGGTGTGATTCATGGAGTAGCCCACTGTATTGCATTCGCTAATAAAGAAGAGCTTAACGGAGATTACATGAATACTACTCGTGATGGTTTCCTATTGGCTCACAATATTAGCTCATACTCACTTACAGCTGTTGCAAAAGTAGCCAAGGATTTAATGACAGAAGGCGGAAGTATTGTAACGTTAACATATCTTGGTGGAGAGCGTGTAATTGAAAACTACAATGTAATGGGTGTAGCAAAAGCTTCGCTGGACGCAAGTGTAAAATACTTAGCGAATGACCTTGGAAAACAAGGAATTCGTGTAAACTCGATCTCAGCTGGTCCGATTCGTACATTATCAGCAAAAGGTGTAAGTGACTTTAACTCCATTCTAAGAGAAATTGAAGAAAAAGCACCACTTCGCCGTACAACAACTCAAGAAGAAGTTGGAGACACTGCGGTATTCTTGTTCAGTGACATGTCTCGTGGAATTACAGGAGAAATGATTCACGTTGATTCCGGGTATAATATTTTATCTTAATAATTATCTAAAAGAGAGCGAACAAGAAAGTCACCTTTTTCTTGTTCGCTCTTTTTTTCTGTTTACCAAGAAGTTATCTGCTTACTTTCATCTTTTCATACAACGATAAAACAGTCTCGCCGTAACTTTTGGATGCAGCCCATTTACCATTTAATTCTGGCCATGTTGGAGCAGACCCTCTTTCCACATATTTTAATCTTGTATCTGTGATAGGATGTTTAGTTGGTAACGGTTTTGTTGTTGCATACGCATATAGATGTTGTAGATGAGCAAGAACACCATCTTTTGGTGTTTTAAAGCTTGTTCCAACTGATGCACCTAAACCTGCATAATTATTTTGATGGTCTTTTACTTCCCCAGTAAATCGGAAATAATTCGTCTCGTGAATAGCTTGGGCAAACGCAACATCTCCCTTAACTCCATAGTCGTTTCCGAAAGAAATATACATTTCGGCTAATTTAGGAGCCTTAGGATTGACTTTCCTAACAAACTTATCCAATTGCTCAGCAGTTAATTGAGGTTTACCGAGAATAGAATTCGTTGTAGGTGTTGTTTCATTATTAGAACCAGTCGTAGAGCTATCTGCTTTAACAGTTATATAATATGCATCGGAAATACCGCTCTCTTTAATTCGTTCTACTTGTTTCTCGGCAAGAACTTGATCAGAATAAGCACCGGACTGGACTCGATAATACGTAGTATTATCAATTATAGTTGTAGTAATAAATGAACTTATTTGATTTAATTTTAAAAACTCAAGACGTTCCTCTGCATTTTCTCTTGTTTTAAAGGAACCAGAAATAACTTTATAAAGTACATCTGGGTTACTTGCTTGTTTGCGTTGTAAATTAAATGATTTTGCTAAACCATTAACATGTCCTAATGCTACTTTTTCACGCCAAGCTGCATCACTCATTAACGCAGCATCATTTGGATTATCAATGAATCCATTTTCGCTTAGGAAAGCAGGCATACTTGTTTCTCTCAGTACATGAAAATTTGCTTTTTTCATACCTCGATCTTGCAGTTGAATTCCCTTTACGACTTCCTCATGAATTTGCTTTTGATATATAGCAGTAACTGAGTTGTCGGGTAAACTGTTATGAATATAATCCTCATAACCTCGTGCTGTTCCATTAAAGGCATTGCAATGAATGGAAAGGTAAAAAGATGCACCCCACGAATTAGCCTCGGAAGTTCGCTCACTTAAACTCTTCGTTTGATCATTTGAACGGCTCATCAAGACCTCTACATTTTCAAAACTATTTAGTAAAATTGAACGTATTCGTAATGCAATATCTAAGTTAATGTCTTTTTCCAACAGTCCATTTCCTTGTGCTCCAGGATCTGTCCCACCATGACCAGGGTCTAAATAAAGCTTCACGTTTTTTCCTCCTTTCAAGTTGCTTCCCTACAGTTTACGAAGGACAAGAGAAGTCGTTTGGACAATCTGGTAACTTTTTTAAATAGAATGCTTTTTGTAGTAACATTTCTTTTGTGAATAGGCACATTACAAGGAGCATTAGCATACTAATAGATGACTATCGAAAAGAGGCGGAGGTTTCAATCATGAAAAAGGAAACAGTAAAGCAGCGTCCACTTATGTATATAGCACAACCCAACTTTACGGCAATTACGGCACAGATGCAGCAAGTCGTTACGAAGAAAAAAATACAAGAGACTAATGAAGTAACAGAGGAGATAAAAGATGAGGCTGAAGTATCCGAAATCCAGATCGCAACGAATATAGAAGTGGAAGTACCTCAAAAGGTTGAGAATATACCTCAAGAGGTTAAGGATACGTCTCAAAAGGTTGACAATGCAGCGACTAATCGTATCTCAAGAAGAAGAAGATTCGTAGAATTAAATATCGAAGAAAAAATCAAGTTCTTCGTGAAATTGCCAGCTAACGTGCCAAAGTCAACGTGCCAAATTACTACAGAAACAGAGAAATATAGAGGGAAAATCTTGGAGTTAAATGATGGAATTGTATTAATAAAAACAGTATCAGAGCCTTACGAGGTGCAGCTAGCAATTTATGATATTAAAGACATCTCAATTATTGGGTTATAAAAAAAGAATCGGGAAAACCCGATTCTTTTTTAATGGCGATGACCTCTTCTTTTATGACCGTGAGTATGATCTTCTACTTGATCTTCCTCAACCTCATCCTCAACCTCAACTTCTGCGACCTCTGCTCGGGAAGAGAAGGAGTTTACAACTAATCTTGGATCTAAACATTGAATTGCACAGAAGCAGCTTAAGTCTACTTCGATACAAAATGCCGTTTTAACGAGGTTGTTTACTCCACAGATGTCACTGCAATCCGGCATTAATAGTGAAAGAGTTGCACAACAATCATCAATGTTCTCTACACGGAAGAATGGAGTTTTGAAACAATCCTCTCCACCAATGTTTCCGAATGCTTTAAAAGGTTCACCTTTCTTTGTATAAAGAATGAAAGGAATTGTATCACCTAAGAAGTTAGCAGGTGACAACAAGTTACTATAGCAACTTGTAGGACATTGATCTTCAACAGCCTCTTGCAAATCATGAATATTTTCTACAGCATCACATACACAGTTAAATTCTTTACCCATTTTTTTGCCTCCTATTTTTATAAGGCTCTTTTCTTAAACAATGTGGTAGTAATCAAATAAGAGTATCTTTCATTGCTTCGTCAGGGTAAGCATTCATCCATTTAATGAAAAAATGACTCCATGCCTTGAGAGTAACTTGGTAGCTTCTTATTTGAAAAAATAAGTTATGTGAAAAGAGCCTTTTTAGACTCATAACATCTTATAGGAGGACTAGTTTATTTGTGTTTAGTTATGTAACCCATTTTTAAATGAAAGAAAGGGACATTAACTGTCCCTCTCAGTCTGTAAAGCTATTAGCTGTGTCTTTTTTTGTGTCTTCCAGCACCGCTTAGAATGCTCTCTACTAAATCTGGGCTTAAGCATTGGATCGCACAGAAGCAGTGTAAGTCAACTTCGATACAGAAACCAGTTCTTTCAAGCTCTTGTGTTCTGCAGATGATATTCTCAATATCTTCAGTGCAGTCACCGCCAGGTCCAGCTAAATCTGGCTCAAGTAGCTCAAGTGTTGCACAGCAGTCATCAAGGTTATTTACGCGGAAGAAAGGTGTTCTGAAAGTGTCTCCAGGTCCAATTCCACCAAATGCACTAAATGGCTTACCCTTTTTAGTATAAAGGATAAAAGGAATTGTATCTCTACCAGGTGCAACAGTAGGTGCTAAAAGGTTTGTATAACAACTTGTAGGACATTGATCTTCAACAGCTTCTTGTTGGTCTAGGATGTTTTCGACTGCATCACATACACAGTTTCTTCCATGATCTTTACAACTCATGAATAGTTCACTCCTTAAAATTTTTGTTTTTGACTTTTTATCGTCAATATAGAATATGTCTTGTAGGGAGTTTGGTATAGGTAACGTGCCCTTATTAATGTGAAAATGGGCAAAGAATATTTATAAAGATATATAGTCCATTTACATCCTAGAGGGTTATTAGAAACTTAGAATAAGTATGATTTTATTAAATACATTAATTCTCTTTTTATAGTAATAAAAGTAATTTCATGAACGGAAAGAAAACAATCTTGAATACTGTCGTTCATATCCTTCACACTACCATGAAAGTCCTTCTTTTAAAGATTTAACTCATGTTCAACTGGTAACGGATAACCCTATAACCAAATTCTATGAAAATGACCCACATAAGATTGTTTATAAAGAATATATCCACCATTTATTTAAGGAAAGCATAAGAAAAAAATTATCGTAATGCGTAACTAGTTAGAATCCATTGAATATCCTAAAGGAGTTGGTAATGAGTCGCTTAGTCTGCACCTAAAAATTACTATTTTTATGTGTTAAATCTAAGAGTATAGTAATTGAATTTAGAAAAAAATTTTAGAAATGGGGAGTTGCAAGTGAGTGATATACCTATAAATAAAGAAAAATACAAATGTCCATTTTGTAAACATAAATTTGAAAATTTTATCCCGTGGCCAGATTATTATGATTTTCCAGGTATACAGTATGAAATGTACAATAAGAAAACTGCCATGTGTCCAATATGTAAGTCTCTTGATAGAGAAAGACTATTTAAAATATATATTGAGCAAGAAACACAATTGTTAGAAAAACCACAAAGTTTACTGCATATTGCTCCAGAGAAAAATCTAAGAAACTGGATAAGAGGTCATAGAAATATTTCATATACTTGCGGTGATTTATTTCCACAAGATAATGAAATGGAACGAATTGATCTAACTGAAATACCGTATGAAGATAATACATTTGATGTAATTCTATGCAGCCATGTACTGGAACACATTATTGACGACCAAAAAGCTATGAAAGAATTGTATCGTGTATTAAGACCTGGTGGATGGAGTATACTTCAGGTCCCAATAGCCCTAAATATTGAATCTATAGTTGAGGATAATTCAATAACAACCCCAGAAGGTAGAAAAAGACATTTTGGCCAAGATGACCATGTAAGACTCTATAATAGGGATGGATTTATTAATAGATTAAGATTATCTGGATTCATTATACATCTGTTTAATTTAGCAGAAAAAATTGGGTTAGTAGAAACAAAAAGTTATGGTTTGTCTAAAGGGGACTACTTATATATAGTTACAAAGTAAAATTATTGTGTTAAAAAGTAATTACCCCTTACTCCTTGTTTAACTGAAGAGTACCAACGTCAAGCAAAGATTCCCAATTATTCAACCTTTGGATCATATGGTGCTTGGAATTAATCATATTGACTCGATACCTGATAAGTATTGAATCGTACTTTGATTCATGTTCCATTATGGGCTAAATTAAAGTTAGCCTTAGAAAAAACCTTAACCTATTTTATAGTAGGTTAAGGTTTTTTTAATTTTATTTTAAAGTCTGTAGTATTTCATCAATTCGTTTAACATCTTCTATAAAAGGATGGAAACTCTTTACACGTTCACGGTAGGTATGAAGAGCAGTTTTGTATAACTCATTCGTATCAAGAAATCCATCAATTCTTGAGTCAATAATAATATCTAACCATTGGCTAAATGTCTCTTGTCCTAAAATATTACTATTTTGGCTTTGATGCAATCGAAAGTAACTTAGTGCTTCTGGAATGTAAACAGCTTTTCCTTTAGCAAGCAAATTTAACCAGGCAGCTAGGTCATTGATAAGTGAGTATTGTTTTCCATGATAAATTCCGAACGGTTCGGTGAGATCTTTTTTTCTAAATAGAACAGTAGTTGGTTCACCGATTACATTGAGACAATGTTTTAATGCATAGTTAGCCAGTAACTTACCATCTATAATTCTAGTTTCATGGTATAGCCTATTGGTAGCTGGGATAGGTGCTAGTGGTTCGCCAGTTTCATTAATAAGTTGTCGATAGGAAGTGACAAGTGTAATATTTTCAAATTCGGTAAAGAAATACATCATTTTTTTAATTTTATCTTTATGAAAGACATCATCATCCATTAAATAATTTATATATTCACCTGAAGCTAAATCATAGCATTTTTGCCAGTTTTTAAGGAATAAGTTATTTTCGTTTTTATAATATTTTATCTGAGGATTAGAAGATAAATAAGGAACAAGCATCTCTTGAACTCTATTATCAGAACTATCATCACAGATAATGATTTCAATTTCGGGATAGGTTTGATCCAATACACTTTCAATGGCTATTTTAAGAGTATCAGGTCTATTGTATGCGGGTATTACTACACTTACTAAGGGGGAGCTCAAGTGTATCATCCTTTCTATAAAATAATAAATTCAAGTTAATTTTTTTTTATATGTTGCAGGTACCCCCGCATATAAAGTATGGTGAGGTATATTTTCTTTAACAAAAGAACCTCCACCAATGATCGACCATTCCCCAATGGTTGTTTTTTCACGAATAGAGGCTCCAATACCTACATATGCCCCTTCTTTTATTGTTACATTTCCAGCAATTTGAACACCAGGAGAAATAGTTACATAATCTTCAATTTTGTTATCATGACTAATATTTACACTTCGGTTAATGATAACAAAATTATTTATGGTTACATTTGTTGTTATAATTGCTCCTTCGCAAATTATATTCCCAAGCCCTATGTGATTCTTATCAGAAATATATACTGATGGATGAATCAGTGAGTCTGCAAACTGAAAACCTAGTACTTGTGTCTTTTCTACAAAGCGTTTTTTTAAAGAGGGATCTCCAACCCCAGCACAAACAATTTTAACTTCATTTTTTAAATGCAGAATATCTGAAAGATCACCTAAAACCCGGACACTGTCTATAATTTTATTTTTATATTCAGTTCGTTCATCCAAGAACCCAGCTACTTCAGTTTTTAATTGCTCACAAAGATGAAGAACTTCACGTGCATGACCACCACATCCCCAGATTACAACCCTTTTTATGATAGTCCCAACCTTTCTACAACGGTACAAACGTCATCATTGGTCATTTCTTCCCAAAGAGGTAAACTTAGTATCTGATTTGAGATTCTTTCTGTAACTGGTAAAGGAGTGTGGGAATACTTTTGAAATAATGGTTGGTTATGACAGGGTGGAGAAAAATAAGTTCGTGCTTCAATATTTTGACTTCCTAGAAAGCGAATTATCTCTGTGTTTTGTTGACCCTCGGGGCAACATATTGGCATAAATTGATAAGGAATACTTCCTTTAGTATTTTGGACTAACCAGCCCTTTTCTAAAAGATTCCCTCGATTGAGTTCTTCGAGATACCAATGATAAATTTGTTGTCTAGTTTTTATTTTTTTGTCGAAATTATCAAGTGTAGATAAAGCAACTGCCACTGTATATTCAGACATTTTCCCATTTAACCCAGTTTGGGTAGATTCTCTATTTTTTGAAAATCCAAAGTTCTCAGCCTGCCTAACTTTCGAGATAAAATTCTTGTTGTTGCTATATATCAAACCACCTTCTCCAACTCCAAACGATTTAGTAGCATGAAAGCTAAATACAACAGCACCTGGAAAACCCTTTCCGAATTGATTCTGAGCTTCTGTTACTCCAAAGCTTGCAGCTGCATCAACTACAACAGGTGTCCCGTTCTCGTGTATATACCTATAATAGTCTAGATTCATAGGGTTGCCAAAAGTGGCATAAGGAACTACAACGGCTACATCTTCCCCATGTTTATGAAGTAGTTCTTGGACTACATTCTCATCCATGCACCAATCGTCAGGTCGTATATCTACAAATAGAGGTTCTAATCCACACCAAATTGCTGCCAATGGAGTGGCAGCAAACGTAAAACTTGGCATAATGGCGTACTTCCCTTTAGGGAGTTTACTCTGTGAAATGGCCAACATAAGACCAATTGTCGCATTATTAACAGTAGTTACATCTCCACAATCATCAAAGTAATCTTTTAATACTCTTTTTTCAAATTGTGAATTAAGAGGTCCAAAATTGCTATATATTCTAGAGTTATCTATCTCTTTGAGATAATCAGTTAATGTCTCGTGCTTGACTAGGTTAGGACGTAGGAAAGGTATTTTTTTCATGATGTTAAATCTCAGCTCCTTTCTTTCCCTTTCCTAAATATATTGTTAGCTTCTAAGTTATATACTTTATCCAAAGTTGATTTTTTGGAAAAGAATGGAGCAATTTAATAAGCATTTTAAATTATTTCTGAATACACTGTAGGTGATGACTTTGTCAATTTACTTTCAATTTTCTCTTTAGTTTTTATTTGCATTGCTGTTTTTTGAAGTATTATTTTTTAAAAAGGAGAAGGAATATGACAAATAAGCATGTCCCACTTTTGACAGCGCATTTGTTTTTATCAGATAGTGAATCAATGGTTGGACTTGAGGAACTGATTCTTAGAATATCTGAATGTGGAATAACAGTGAGAACGTACGGGCAAAACGAGGAATTAAAAGTTGAGAAACCAAAGGATCCACGTGTTTATGTCTCAATAGGTGAAGAGTGGAATGAGTTTACAACATTGGTGTCAATGGCCGCATATGAAAAAGGAAGATGGCTTCATTATGAATCAACAGCCGAGTTGCAACCAGAACATCTCTTTTATTGCTGGCTAAAGTATACAGACCCCATGCCAGAGAATAAAATTATTACTACATCCCAATTTACATCCGAGGAACCATTGGTATCTATTTTTACTGCTAGTTTTAGATCAAAAGACAAAATTCAAAGACCTTATCAATCTCTATTAAAGCAAACGTATACGAACTGGGAATGGGTGATTGTAGATGATTCAGGAGATGATGATGAAACTTACAAACAATTCTTAACAAATCTTAAGGACCCTCGAGTAAGAAGATACCGTCAGGATTCCCGAAATGGATATATTGGGTCAACAAAACGTTATGCTGCAGGACTAAGTACTGGTGAGATATTAGTTGAGCTAGATCATGATGATGAGCTTACTCCTGATTGTCTTGAGAAAATAGTTGACGCATTTAAGAAAAACCCTGAATGTGGATTTGCCTTTGGAGATTGTACTGAAGTATTTGTAGAGAATAATCAAGCTCATTGGTATGGCTGGGATTGTGGCTATGGCTATAGCTTGTATTATCGAGTCTGGGTTCATTCAATGAATAGATGGCAAAATGTTCTTAAGCAAACAGCAATTAACTCCAATACGATTCGTCATTTAGTTGGTTTACCGAATCATCCACGAGCATGGAGAAGGGACTGCTATCATTTAATTGGTGGTCACAGGGAAGAATTACTTGTTGCAGATGACTATGACTTATTAGTCCGAACATTTCTAAGTACTAAATTTGTAGCTATTCCTAATTTGCTATATGTTCAGTATAGAAATGAGGGAGGTGAAAATTCCACGTTTCTAAGAAATACACAGATTCAGACCCTTGTTAGGGAACTCAATCATTTTTATGAAGAACGAATTGAAGCGAGAATTGAGGAACTAGGTTTACCAGGATTATTACCATATAGCCGTGTATGGGAAACTAAAGAAGATAGTTCTGCTCGAAGAACAGCGCATATAAATCATGAAAATTCATCTAAAGTATCTATATTGTTTCCAATTCCTCATTCTTCTAAAAATAAGGAACCTAAACAATTATTAAAGAAATTGGAAAGGGGATTAAATACCAATTTTAATGAAATTGAAATCGTAGTTGTAGGATACATTCCTGAAATTGTAGAGGAGTATGCTGCAAAAGCACCAATGGGAGCAGTTCGTTGGTGGCCCATGGAACCAACTGATTCGTTAGAAACATGTATAGAATATGCTAAATTCTGTTCATCATGTACTGAGAAAATTGTTGTTGTCCCATAAATTCTTTTAGTAGTTTTAATTTCTAATAAATCTGTAACATTTGAATTTATTAAGTAGACTGAGCCTCTTCATATAAAAAGAATTAGCATTGGAAGATAATTACTCCAATGCTAATTCTTTTTTTGTAAATTTAAACTTGAGTATTCATACACTCAATTGTGAGGTTGTCCAGATAACTGAATTTGTAGTTATTCTTACAAATAATGAAATTTATGTAAAAAAACAATACATTTAAATAGATTGTACATTAGAAAATTGTTATTTTAGGCATGTAAACAATCACTCTATCATTAACGAGAATAGTATATACCGTATTTCAATAAATCTTTTTAAAGGGGATGAATTAATGGGTATTAAACCACCGAAACGTGGCCCACAAGGTCCACAAGGTCCACAAGGTCCACAAGGCCCACAAGGGGCAACAGGGCCTCAGGGAGCACAAGGTCCACAAGGAGTACAAGGTCCACAAGGAGTACAAGGTCCACAAGGAGTACAAGGTCCACAAGGAGCACAAGGTCCACAAGGTCCACAAGGAGCAGCAGGTCCACAAGGAGTACAAGGTCCACAAGGAGCCCAAGGTCCACAAGGAGCAGCAGGCCCACAAGGAGTTCAAGGTCCACAAGGAGCCCAAGGCCCACAAGGAGCCCAAGGCCCACAAGGAGCCCAAGGCCCACAAGGCCCACAAGGTCCACAAGGTCCACAAGGTCCACAAGGTCCACAAGGTCCACAAGGTCCACAAGGTCCAGCTGCAACAGCATGCTGTCCTTGTACGAATCTGCTAGATAATCCGGGATTTGATGATGAACTACAAGATGATGGAGAGCCTCCAGTTGGTTGGACTCCTTTTGGGGAACCAGGAATTGTCTCAGGGGACAATGATGCACATAGTGGTAAATTTATTGGAGTAGGTGATCCAGTTACACCTACACTTGTTCTTCAAGCAGTCTCAATGAATCCAGGTGATAGCATCACACAATCTGTGCCTGTTTCTCCAGGATGTTGTTTTACTCTTTCATTTGCAGCAGATATCCGTTCTCAAGCCCAGTTGGTTGCATCTGTTTCTTTCTTAGGGGAAGAAGATACTTGTGAGCCACCTACTTTGGGAGAATTGGTAGAAAATAATATTCCTCACATTGTTCCTTCGGGTAATCAACCACAATCTGTTTTCCAACATTACACTTTAGTAGTGTGTGTTCCAGCTGAAATTGATAATACTGAAATAACAGAAGCTTGTATATCATTCCAAGTATTAGAAGGACGAGGTGGACAGGGAGCAAGAGCAGTAGTTGATAATGTAGTTTTCCAAACTACGGGATCATGTGATGCTGAGGATTGTGTACAGAACTTTTAAGAATAAATAAAAGAGAGTCTTGATTATTTTGGCTTAGAGAATTAATCTCTAAGCCAATTTTTTGATTGCATCTGTGGATCATTCTTATTTGAAAAGTCTTTCTCAGATAAACAACATTATTAGATTTAGGGCTTGTAGGACTAATTCCTCCTAAAGTGGAGGTATAAGGTATAAGAGTATGAAAAGGAATGTTTCATTAGAAAAATGTAAAAAGGTTCACAATTTGTGCTTTGAGGACAGAAATGATCATTATTTGTCCATTATCTTCAAATAAGAATTTCCCTTTTTGTCAATGTCCTAATGTAAACGCCCTACCAAAAAACTGAAAAGAAAGTATTATATATTGATAAAATAATTGATAGGAGTTGATATCCTTGGGTATTAAGCCTAGGAGAGGTCCGCAGGGTCCACAAGGTCCAAAAGGAGCAACGGGATCGCAGGGTCCACAAGGAGAAACCGGAGCAACGGGAGTGCAGGGTCCACAAGGAGCAACCGGATCAACGGGAGTACAGGGTCCACAAGGAGCAACCGGTGCAACGGGAGTACAGGGGTCCACAAGGAGAAACCGGAGCAACGGGAGTACAGGGTCCACAAGGAGAAACCGGAGTAACGGGATCGCAGGGTCCACAAGGAGAAACCGGAGCAACGGGAGCACAGGGTCCACAAGGAGAAACCGGTGCAACGGGAGTACAGGGTCCACAAGGAGAAACCGGAGCAATGGGAGTACAGGGTCCCCAAGGAGAAACCGGAGCAACAGGATCACAGGGTCCACAAGGGGAAACCGGAGCAACAGGAGTACAGGGTCCACAAGGTTCAACTGGAGCAACGGGAGTACAGGGTCCACAAGGTTCAACTGGAGCAACGGGAGTACAGGGTCCACAAGGAGAAACCGGTGCAACGGGAGCACAGGGTCCACAAGGTTCAACTGGAGCAACGGGAGTACAGGGTCCACAAGGAAAAACCGGAGCAACGGGAGTACAGGGTCCCCAAGGAGAAACCGGAGCAACGGGATCGCAGGGTCCACAAGGAGAAACCGGAGCAACGGGAGTACAGGGTCCCCAAGGAGAAACCGGAGCAACGGGAGTACAGGGTCCACAAGGAGAAACCGGTGCAACGGGATCGCAGGGTCCCCAAGGAGAAACCGGATCAACGGGAGTACAGGGTCCACAAGGAGAAACCGGAGCAACGGGATCGCAGGGTCCCCAAGGAGAAACAGGTGCAACGGGAGCACAGGGTCCACAAGGAGAAACCGGTGCAACAGGATCTCAGGGGCCACAAGGAGAGTCCGGAGCAACGGGAGCAAGGGGTCCACAAGGAGAAACAGGTGCAACGGGAATACAGGGTCCACAAGGAGAAACCGGAGCAACGGGAGCACAGGGTCCACAAGGAGAAACCGGAGCAACGGGATCGCAGGGTCCACAAGGAGAAACCGGAGCAACGGGAGTACAGGGTCCACAAGGAGAAACAGGTGCAACGGGAGCACAGGGTCCACAAGGAGAAACCGGAGCAACGGGAGTACAGGGTCCCCAAGGAGAAACCGGAGCAACGGGAGTACAGGGTCCACAAGGAGAAACAGGTGCAACGGGAGCACAGGGTCCACAAGGAGAAACCGGAGCAACGGGAGTACAGGGTCCACAAGGAGAAACAGGTGCAACGGGAGCACAGGGTCCACAAGGAGAAACCGGAGCAACGGGAGTACAGGGTCCACAAGGAGAAACAGGTGCAACAGGAGTACAGGGTCCACAAGGAGAAACCGGAGCAACGGGAGTACAGGGTCCACAAGGAGAAACCGGTGCAACGGGAGTACAGGGTCCACAAGGAGAAACCGGTGCAACGGGAGTACAGGGTCCACAGGGAGAAACAGGAGAAACAGGAGAAACAGGAGTACAGGGACCACAAGGTTCAACTGGAGCAACGGGAGTACAGGGTCCACAAGGAGAAACCGGTGCAACGGGAGTACAGGGTCCACAAGGAGAAACCGGAGCAACGGGATCGCAGGGTCCACAAGGAGAAACCGGAGCAACGGGAGTACAGGGTCCACAAGGAGAAACAGGTGCAACGGGAGCACAGGGTCCACAAGGAGAAACCGGAGCAACGGGAGTACAGGGTCCACAAGGAGAAACCGGAGCAACGGGAGTACAGGGTCCCCAAGGAGAAACCGGAGCAACGGGAGTACAGGGTCCCCAAGGAGAAACCGGAGCAACAGGATCGCAGGGTCCCCAAGGAGAAACCGGAGCAACAGGAGCACAGGGTCCACAAGGAGAAACCGGAGCAACGGGAGTACAGGGTCCACAAGGAGAAACCGGTGCAACGGGAGTACAGGGTCCACAAGGAGAAACAGGTGCAACGGGAGTACAGGGTCCCCAAGGGGAAACCGGAGCAACAGGATCGCAGGGTCCACAAGGAGAAACCGGTGCAACGGGAGTACAGGGTCCACAAGGAGAAACCGGAGCAACGGGAGTACAGGGTCCCCAAGGAGAAACCGGAGCAACGGGAGTACAGGGTCCCCAAGGAGAAACCGGAGCAACAGGATCACAGGGTCCCCAAGGAGAAACCGGAGCAACGGGAGTACAGGGTCCCCAAGGGGAAACCGGAGCAACGGGAGTACAGGGTCCACAAGGTTCAACTGGAGCAACGGGAGTGCAGGGTCCACAAGGAGCAACCGGAGCAACGGGAGTGCAGGGGCCACAGGGGGCACAAGGACCCCAAGGTTCATCTGCGCCATACGGTTATTTTTATAATATTGGAACACAAACAGTTAACACAAATAATCCGGTCGTATTTAGTAATAGTGATTTAGATAATACTGGTTTAACATTAACTGCTTCTGTAGTGACTGGCTCTCCAACAGGTACAGCAGTTTCAATTCCAACTAATGGAGTATATTTGCTAAGATATTCAGTAACATTTGGGGGAAATCAAGTGGGGGCGTATTCACTATATAAAGAGACAGCTCCTTCCACTTCAATTCAAATTGCAGGGTCAAATTATGGTGCAAGTAGTGGGGCAAATTCCATTACTCAATTAGAAGGTCAAGTCATTGAATCTTTTACAGCAGGACAAAGAGTCAGCTTAAGGAATATTGGTAGTTCCAATGATGCTTTAACACAAACTGCAGACAATGAAAACATTGTTAATGCTTCACTTTTAATGTTTAGACTCAGTTAAATTTATTATTTACAAGTATGAATATAAACGAAAAATTGTATCCTCGTCCTAAGACAAGCGCCGTTTCTGAATCCTCACCTGAGAATATACTAATCTTGTAATTACGTAATTACAATAATGATAGTAAAGGGAGGATTCATATTGGGAGTAAAACATTTCTCATGTGACAAATTAGCTTTAGAAGAAATCAGGGATGCATTAAGAGAAGCGAAAAGAGAGGGACAATTTGTTGCACTGCTTGGAGATAACAAGAACGTGCTTGGCTTTGGATTTGTGGAGGATGTAAACGATGCAACAGCTGAATTAGAATTAGATTTAAGTGGCGTTATGGGTGATTCTGTAACAATTCCAGGTATCCCTGCTGACTTAATTGATTCTATTGATTCTGATCTTGAGTTCACAGTTAACTTATGTTGTGTATGCTCAATTGTCACATCTGATAATATTGTATTGTTAATTATTCTAGGGCTTCTATTAGGATATTTATCACCATTTTCAACTTTAGCACCATAAGTACAGATGGAAGCACTTTGAAGCCTTCACATTAAGTGAAGGTTTCCCTATCTACATAAGAAAGGAGTTGAGAAAATGAACATTCAATGGAACACCGAAATAGAAAAAGATACTGTGGTTCTACCCACGACACTACAAGAAAAAATCAAAGATTACCAATTGATTATTCAATATGGCTCATGGCAAAACAAAATAAACGTACAATTCTCCAACGACGAATTCAATGAATCTATCCAACTACCAAAACACCTCACAGAACAGGTCACTATTCCAATAAACCTTCCATTTGAAACAAAAATAGAAAATAATATAGTAAATATCGGACCAGTAATCGGCTTCCTTTTATGCAATAAAAAAGAAGATCTAGAACCTTTGCTAGCAGCTGACTTCGATGATTACGTCCATAGTTATGAGGAAGTTAAGGGATTAATATATGCATTCTCATCAGAGGGTATTGATCCTAAAGCAAAAACCATTGAAGGGTATTACTTTGATCCTTCTGATCCTATGGAATGCTGGAAAGCAGGAGTATTTCCATATCCTTCAACCTTATATAGAAGAACGTTAATTCCAAGTAAAATACTGAGGGAATTAGAATCAGTTATTGGTAAGGACCGAATATTCAATGCAAGATATTATCATAAATGGGATTTATATAAGCTCTTAAATAAGCATCCAGAGATCCTCAAATACTTTCCGGAGACAAAGCAGTTTAACGATGAACAGGTGTTAGCTTACATGTTGAATAAGTATTCCAGTGTATATTTTAAGCCGATTGCTGGGACATACGGTTATGGAATTTGTAAGATTGAAAGAGTAAGCAAAGGCTATCAATTAATAAAGAGATCTACAGAAATTGAAGAATTTCAAACGTTTAAAGAACTTGTCAATTATTTGAAGAGTAAAGTCAAGAAGGGAAGCTATATCATTCAACAGGATGTTGCTTTTCATAAGCAGGGGAAGAATATAGACTTTCGAATGATGGTACAAAAGAATGAAAAAAGAAAGTGGAAATGCAATGCTTTTATTGCACGCTACGGTGAGAAGAAAAAGATTTATACAAATGATCCTTCTGATGTTCAAGATGGAAATACAGCACTTCAGAATATGTTTCAATTTCCGGATGAGGAATTGAAATGGAAAGAACAAGAAATCTGCTTAATATGTAAAGACATCGGCAAAACCTTTGACCAATATGGTCATTATGCTGATTTAGGAATTGATTTAACAGTAGACAAAGACATGAATGTTTGGATTCTTGAAGTGAATCATATGTTTCAGGATCATGATATGGCTGCCTATATTGATGATAACTTTGAGACATATGAAAAAGTTCTTTCAACTCTATTGAACTATTTAAAAAGACTTGCTGGATTTTAAAAGAGAGTAGAATTAAGAAAACTTTTCTACTCTCTTACATATGCCTATTTAAACCCGGCTAATGCTTTGGCATATTCAATTGGGTTTGTCATATTTTTAATATACATATTACGCTTTAAACTTCCTTCACGGCCATAACGTACTTGTAGTTCTAAAATCCAAATTTTATGCTGCTGATCCACAATCAAGTCAAACGCAACATCACCGAGATGAATTCCTTCCTTTTCAACTCTTTCACATGCTTCCTTACAAATTGTAAACATTTCCTTTGCTTTTTCCTGTGCATGAACGGGGTCTATACCATAAAGGTAAACAAGAGCTTTCTTTCCTTCTAGTAGTGTTTCACGGTTTGAAAAGTTTGTATTAATACTATTTTCCGTTGAAACTTTCGTAGTAAATCCTGGTGAAGTCCATTCTTTACTATTATCTTTTTGCATGTAAAATCTGAAATCTACATTTCGATTGTTGTGCTGAAACGGAACAGGCTGCTGTACTAAATAGTAGGAACGTAATTTATGAGCATTAAAGTATTGAGAAACCATTTTTAGATTTGAAAACTGAAGAGACTTATTTTTCGTATCTTTGAGTAAGTATCCATGCTCCACCTTACTTAAGTGGAAGATACCTTGGCCATTTGCTGAATTATGTGGTTTTAAATAGACAGCTCCGTATTTCTTTAACATATCGACGACAACACGGCTGTTAGTTAAGTTTCGAGTTTCTGGAAGGTGCTGTCGCAGTAGCTGATTTTGAGAAAATAGTTGATACTGCTTCCACTTTCCAACAAAATCACTATTGAATAGTGTATTACCTATTTCGTTCTTAAGGCTATTAAGAATAGCAGGAGCTAATTTCCGTGTCCGATTAAAAACAGCTTGAGGATAAGGAAATACTCCTTTTATCCATCGTTTAGTTTGATCTTTGTGAGGAAAAAAACAATAACCCTGAATGGATTTTGTTTCAATATTAATATCAGAGCTCCGGCATACATAAAATAATCCTTTAAAGTGTTTCTTTTTCTTTATATGTGCTTCACACAGTTGAAGCAATTTATCTGTAATTTCTGGATAATACTCAGGAACAATCAATAATATGGTTGGACCTAGTATTATCAATGAATCTTCAAAACTAACATCAAACTCAAGATCTTCAGGAATTGAGTATCCATTTTTCATGGAACGCGGCAAAATCATAACATTTTGAGAAAGCGTAAAATTGCTCACTATCTGTAATTCTTTTTTTAAGCCTCCAATGCAAACAGTCACTTGTTTACTACTTCGTAAAGAAGAGGGAAGTGCTTCTGTATTGAGCGTGACCGTATCTGATGGACAACTGTCAGACCATTGTATCTTCATTTTCTCACCTTTATCGTTTTTTCTTCTATAATATGAAGCTTTCGTTCAAAGGGATTAGACTTAGGGAGTTTGCCTAAGTAGGAAGCTGCCGTATCGAATGGGATTTGAGAAGATATTTTTACATACATCCAATAATAGTGTATTTTTCTCCATTCCTGCGTACTGACTTCGGAAATTACATTCAATAAAAAATAGATCACCATTTACGGCAATTCCAATATCCATTCCTAAATCAGCGATGTGATAGCAATAGGGTTCTAAATAACGAGCAATTCTTAAAGCCAACTCCTCAATGTTTTGACAAATTTCCTGTGCTGTAAAATGAGGATTCGTCTCTAAGTACGTAAGGATATCAGCAAAATCTCCACCCTGTCCTACATTTGTAATACTATGTCCTTCTTGTGCAAGCTTTCCTACCATCCCTGTAATAGACCAATCTCCATATTGATCTCTTTGTACAATCACTCGCGTATCAAAGGTTCGACCTTCATAGGTCGCAAGAGGAATCGTTTCTTGGACGATAAAAGGCCGTGACGAAATGGCTTCCAAAAGTATGCGAGGTAATATTGTTGAAAAGTACGTTTCCTGCCATTGTTGGTCTTGATCTCGATAATGAAGTAGCCAAGTATCCATTTCGATTCTTTCCATATACATAATGCCTTTTCCAATACTTGAATGACACGGCTTTATAAACAACTTAGAAAATTTAGTCATCATAAGTTTAATGTTCTCTTCATTTGCTTCTACTGTTTTTGGAAGATGCTTCGCTAGCTCCGGGTCATTTTTCAGCATTTCATACATTAACCATTTACCGTTTTTAAATGGAAATGAATTGTATACGATATATCCTTGTTTGTGAAGGTGACGAACTTTCTGACGATTTTTTTTACTTTTTAAGCTGACACGGTTGTAAATCACTTTCGGCAAAGAAATTTTCGTTTCAACATACTCATCATTCTCGTAGTTATAAGATATGGCTCGGACTTCACTTCTGTTTTCTACTGTGACATCTCGAATTGAAACGTAATAGAGCTGGAGATGAAGGGAGTTAGCAGATTCTTCATATGTTTCGTTTGAAAAGGCGCGTTTCCCATTTCGTAATTTTCTTACCTTCTTGTCCGAGACTAGAATGGCTAGTTTTCCGTTCATAAA
Organism: Bacillus sp. BGMRC 2118; assembly: GCA_008364785.1. Classification (GTDB taxonomy): domain Bacteria; phylum Bacillota; class Bacilli; order Bacillales; family SA4; genus Bacillus_BS. The sequence continues at coordinate 90,098 of VTTJ01000008.1, forward strand.
TAGACCTCCTTTCTCCATATACGTAGTAAATGCCCGTTATCCTAGAGACGTTCTTCTATTAGGAATATATTTCACAAAATCTTACATTCTGAATATGTTAACAGTGGACCCATAACGGATTGAAGGGGATAAGGATGAATGTAAAAGTAACCATAATTCCAGATGAACATGATACAAGTTCAATATTGCTAAACGAAGTAACGGCTAAACGTTTAGGTATTGGTGAATATGAGGAAATTCAGCTTACTTTTGGAACAGCATCGACCAAAGTTAAACTCACAGTTTCTCAAAACATCGCACAAGAAGTAATCGGACTTTCTCAGCATTGCATTAAATTACTCAACCTACCGTTGTGCCCATACTTTGAGCTTCAATATCAAAATGACAATATAATAATAGGACCGTTTATTGCCATTTTAGCTGCAAAAACTCATGAGCGTTTACAGAGGAAATTGAAGAAGTTGTTATACTATGTTCAGCATTATGATCAATTTTATGGAGCTGTACTTGCATTCTCTCTTGATTCAATAAACAAGAATGAGCAGCTTATATCTGGCTATATGTATAATCCTGTTACACATAGTTGGGAGTATGGAGTATTTCCTTATCCACAATCAATATATCGAAAAGTAACACTGAAGAAATCCTGGCGTAACCACTTTGAAAAACAGATTGGAACCAAGATTTTTAACTATAAAAATCTTTCAAAATGGACTCTTCATCAACTGTTGGAAGAGTATGAAGAGATAAAAAGCTATCTTCCGTATACAACGTTATACCGAGAACCAGAAGATGTTTTATCATATCTGGAAAACAAAGGCATGGCGTTTATTAAGCCGATTTCAGGCTTAAAAGGCAAAAATATTATACAAGTAGAAAAGGTTGAAAACGGCTTTGCTATTCAGTATAGAACGGATAACGAAAATTACTTCATTATCCTTAGTAAAGAGGAGTTCATTCACTATTTATCTCAACATATTAGGGCCGAGAGATTTATCATTCAAGAAAAGCTACATCTAACTTTTGAAGATGATAGAGTCATTGATTTTCGTTTATTTGTGACAAAGGATGATACAAATACGTGGAAATGTCTTGGCTGGGTTGGAAGATCAGGTATACCTCGAAGTATTGTTAGCAATCGTTCTAGCGGCGGGATTGTAGAAAATGGAGATGACACGTTAAAAAGGATATTAAAGTTAACGGATGACGAAGTTCCTAAATGGAAAGAGAAAATCTTTCAAGCCGCATGCAAAGCAAGTCTTTGTTTTGACAAGGAAGGAATGAATTTTGGGTATTTTGCTATTGACATAGGTATAGATCGAAATCAAAATATTTGGATTTTAGAAATGAATCATCGCAGTCCAAATGACGGATTGCCTTTATACATTGGGGATCAGCAATTATATGAACAAATAAAGCTTAGTAACATGCTGTACTTAAAATATTTGGCTGGTTTCTCCTGAAAAGTTTTCTCTATGAATGAAAGAAAAATAGGGGATGAACATATGCAAACCATTGTTTTTGTTGGTAGTAACAAATCTGGAACAAGTAGAGATGCACTAAAGCTATCTGAGGAGCTTGGTTATTTCACTGTTTTACTTACAGATCGTGAAAAATTTCTTCAGCAGCGGGAAGAATTTTATGAAGTACATCAAATGATTTATGTAGAAAATTTAGCTGAAAAAGAAACGGTTATGCAAGAAATTAATAAGCTGCAGGCTCAAGGAAAAGATATTCAAGGATGTATGAGTCTTATCGATCCGTTTGTCCATTTGGCTGCGAGTATTACCAATGAATTAGGGCTGGCAAGCCTATCCACAGAGGCCCTTTATTTAATGGAAGACAAAACTCGCTTTAGAGAAAAGATGAGGGATCATCCAGCGACGCCACAATTTCAAGTGTATCGGCCGGATGAGAAGTTAACTGATTGGATTGAACATAATCACTTTAGATTACCGATGATAATAAAGTCCCCTGTATCAAACGGATCAAAAGATGTTTTCCTAATAGAATCAAAGGATAAGTTAAAGCAAGGAATGAGAAGGCTATTAACAAACTTTCCTGATACACCAATATTGATAGAAGAATTTATTAATGGTCCTCAATATTTAGTTGAAGTGATTGTATACAACAAAGAAGTTAATATTGTCGGTATTATTCAACAAGAAATTGAACATTTGCAACGGTTTATTGTGACTGATTATTGCTTTCCTGCACTTTTATCAGTGGAAGACTACGACTCTTTAAAAGAATCGGTTCAAAGCATTGTGCATTCATTAGGCTTACAGACTGGAACTTGTCATTTGGAAATACGATTACAAGATGGAGAATGGAAGTTAATTGAAATTAATCCTCGAATGTCGGGTGGTGCCATGAATCGAATTATTTATGAAGGAGTCGGCATTGACTTAGTAAAGGAGACACTTCATTTATATTTAGGCAAGGAACCAGAATTACAAAAACAGCACCAGAAATTTGTGTATGTGAAATATTTAACGGTAGGTACAAGGGGAAGATTGTTAAAGGTAACTGGGAAGGGACGTGCTTCAAAATACGAAGGAGTTAAAGATGTGTATGTAAAACCCCGAAAAGGGAGTATACTCGGACCACCGAGTTCAATGGGAGACCGTTACGCCTATGTTTTAGCCTCTGCTGAAACCCCGCAGAAAGCAAAGCAAATTGCAATGAATGCTGCGAAAGAAATAAAGTTTTACTTAGAACCTTTATAAGGGTGTTGAAGTTATGACTCTAATCGGAATGCTACATTATCGGCTAGATCCAATACATGTAAGGAAGGCTTTTGCTTGTGCAGCGGCAGCGAAAATGGAGGGTGTTCAATTTATTTATTTTTCCTATGGTGCTGTAGATTTTGAGAATAGAAGCATTAAAGGCTGGGAATATGCAGATGGAAAATGGCTACAAAATGATTATCCTTTTCCTGATGTAATCATCAATATAAGTGGACCAAAGACAGATTATCAATCAAAAGTACGAAAGCAGTTAAAAGACATGATCCCCTTTACGAGTCACCCGGTCGGGAACAAAATGAAAGTCTATAGAAAGGTAAAGAAAGGAGAAACATTCGCAGAATATTTAATTCCATCCTTTAAGCTAAAATCACTAGAAAAAGTAAAAGAAAAAGTAACTGAATACGAAAAAATTGTGATAAAGCCCTACTCTGGTAATAAGGGCAAAAAGGTTATGTTTCTAGAAAGTTCGCAAAGCAATGAATACGTACTAACAACAGGTGAAGAAAAAAAGACACTTAATGAGGAAGAAGTAGAGATATTAATAGAAGAATTGAAGAGGGAAAAGAAATACCTCATTCAGCCCTTTATTGAGTGTAAGACGAAATCAGGTTTAACCTACGATTTTAGATTACACGTTCAGAAAAATGGTTTAGGTGAATGGGAGATTACGTTAATTTATCCTCGCATTAGTGGCAGTAAAAAACTAGTTAGTAATATTAGTAGTGGAGGATACAGGGGAGAATTAGATACATTTTTACTTAATGAATTTGGTGACTGGCAGTTTGATATTAGGAGGACGTTGGACCACTTTGCTGTATCATTTTCCGAACACTTAGATGAACTGTATAACAAATCATTCGATGAACTTGGAATCGATGTAGGACTGGATCAAAACAAGAAGCTCTGGATTTTTGAAGTGAATTGGAGACCAGGATCGAAACATCGTGAATTTGAGGTTGCAAAACGTTTGATTCCTTATGCGTTATTTTTAACAAATAGGAAAGACGACTAAGTCTATTTGTATCAGAAACTTGCACAATTAGTGAGCCAAGTTTATATCATATTAATAAGAATATAAAGATTGGAGGGAGAGGGGGAAAATGGGTGAAAAAAAGAAAAACATTGTTTGTACGGCATTAGTTGAATTAAAGAACCAGCAGGATCAGCTTGAAGGTTGTCCATCGAGCTGCTTTAGTAGTTTATTAGCAAAGCTATTAAAAGTAGATACTCTACCATTCATACTGTTAACAGAAAAAAACGAACCGTTGGAGTTAGTAGGCTTTGAATATAAACCACTTCCAGTTGGTGTTTCCTACTTTCATACAAGCTTTTTCAGAATTGAGAAGATTAATGAGGATACCTGCACCGCGAAGGTTTCCCTGCTTCGCCCATTAGATGAAAACGGGTTTACTGCAAATGATATATGTGAAGTTAACAGTCTGGAGCGGACGAAGATTTGTGTTGAAATTGACCTCAATAACACTGTTTGTGGAGTACAATGCTTAGATGTAGATTTATTAAGAAAAGTAGAAATAGAACCTAAATGGTGAGAATGGCAGTGCTCGGATGGGGGCACTTTTTCTTTTGGAAGGAGGGGAGAAAATGACGATTGTTTGGCTAGGAGATGATAGTGAAAAAGTATATGGTAACAATGAGACACTTCAAAAGCTGAAGCTACGACCTGGACAGCATATCACTCTCCATTTTGGAACAATAACAATACCGAAAATCATCGAATTAAGTCTTGAGTTGGCAAACAATGAGATTGCAATGTCACCAAAGCTAACTGATCAATTCAGCCTTCCTGTAGACGCACTTTACAATGTGAAAGCAGAAGGTGAGAATGTCTATCTTGGACCTCTAGTTTCACTCATTGTATCAAAAGAAAAAACGTCTATTACTACTGAAAAATTGGAACTAATGAAAGAGAGACTAAGAAATTACCAGGATATCAAAGGAATCTTTTTTGTTGCCTCTCAAGACTTATTAAATTTAGGGGAAGGAAGTTGCAAGGGCTATTATTATACATGTACTGGGGAATGGAAAAAATGGCATTTTCCGTTACCGGAAGTGATAATCAATCGGTCATACTTTAAAAAGGATGTTTATAATGAGTTAACTTCTCAAATTGGCAGTAGAGTAGTATCAAATTGTAAAATGACCAAAGATAAATTGTGGAGATTGTTAAAATCTACAAGTGTACGAAAGTTTTTACCATATACTTGTAGATTGAGAAGTTATGAAAGTTTATTAGATGTAATGAAAAACTTTCCATCTGTTTATCTTAAACCTACAAATCTCTCAAGAGGTAATGGCATCATAAAGATGACAAAAAAAGAAAATGGGATTGAAATTCGAAGTAGGAAAAATGAAACCTTTATTGTTTCAAGCAAAGAAGAATTACAGTCATATCTGCATTCATTGATTAAAAAACGGAAGTATTTAATTCAGCAGGATGTTTCTTACAAAGAACCAAAAGGAAGAATAGCAGACTTTCGTGTGTATGTACAAAAGGATGCGACAAAAGAATGGAATTGTTCGGGAATCATATGTCGTCTTTCAAAACCGGGCAGCATCGTATCAAATTATAAATATACAGAAAGTATTTTGTCTTTTCATGAGGCTTCCGATAAAATATTTCGATTCTCGGAACTCCAAGAAAAGGAATTAGAGAATATAATTATTGAAATAACAAAAAGAGTTTGTAGACAGTTGGAAGAGAAAGGTCAAATCCTGTCTGATGTGGCCATTGATGTAGCAATTGATCCAAGTCTAAAGGTATGGGTTCTAGAAGTACAAGTAAATTACGCCGTGGATGAACGGTTATATTCTTTACCAGAGGAAATGTATAAAAAGGTGTGGACGACACCACTTGAATACGCAAAAGCATTATGTCAGTTTTAAATGAACTATGTAACTGAAAAGGGAGCCTTTTCAGTTTTTTTTTATTGTTCTCCATCTAACAAAAGGTCTTCCTTAAAACCCTGCTAACTTCTTCGCATAAAGCATATTAAAATAACGTGCTTCATAAAATAAAGACTCTGAATTTGCAGAAAGTGCAATATAATGATCCGGGTTTTGATTATTTATTTCTATAATCCAGGCATGTAAATCTTTATCAATTCCAATATCAAAGCCTATATTTCCACAATGGTATCCATGTGCTTCAATCATTTTTATGGACTTCAGCACGAGGGAACGGATTTGATCAAAGATTTTCTCTTGTTGTTCCTGAGAAAAGTGAAACTTATCCCTGAACGTTTGATAAGCAAGCTCTGCTCTCCCCCCAGAGGAAATATTACTAATAATGCTGTGACTTTTTCCGAAACGGGAGACCGATTCGAGTATATTCCATTTGCCTTTATGATCTTTTACTAAAATAACTCGAAAGTCTATTACCCTATTTTGATACGATAATAATTGAATGCTCTTTTGAATTAGATAATCATCCTCTTTCAAGCGATGATAAAAAAATTTCATAAACTGTTTTTGACTGCTAAAATATTTTTTCCGTTGTTTACCTTTCCCACCATATTGAACAATGGCTCCATTTTTTGTACGGTCCACCTTATATACCAGTCTTCCAAGTCTGCCGTTAATTGGCTTAATATAAATACTTTTATGTTTTTCAAGCATCTTAAGAATGGTAATAGGAGTTTGATAGATAGCGGTATCAGGTAAATGATTCTGAAATTCGTGTTTAAGCATATTGTACATATCCCATTTATTAAAATTGGGATAATTATAAAGACGATCTCCGATTGTTGCTTGAAAGTGCTGCATCACGGTTTGATAGTAATTCCAATGTTCTGTCAAACTAGCTTCAACTATTGAAAAAATGGAAGAAGGATATGGATACGTACCCTTCAACCAACTTTTAGTAGAAGGATGATACAAATATCCAGCTACTTGTTTTCGTTCTTGATCTACACCCTCTAAGGAGAAGACAATAATTGAACCACCTATCTCATGGTAATGATGAAGATAGCTGGTAAGTGAAGAAATATTTCTTGATAGTTTTTCAGAAGAAATGGTTGCTAATATCCCAATATAGGGGCCAAGTACAATTTCATCATGACGATTGACACGCACCTGATATAACGGCTGAAGAGGTATAGATAATTCATGAACAATGGAATGGGATAGAATCATTTCTCCATAAGGTAATGAATGGTCAGGAACTACCCGAACAGTACTGCTGCGAAGTCCATATTTAAGAGTAACATGTTTTTGATGAATGTCTTCCACCAACAGAGAGTGTGCAGGAATTCTTAGTGTAGCTAGAGAGTCGTCTGCTACGAGTTTATACATAAGTCTTTCCTCCAACTTTTAGACTATTTACTAGCAGTATATGAAAAATGGATAAACTTGTATGGGGAGATATTCCGTTATTCCATTTTTTCTAGTAAATATTTTGCATAATCTATAGGTGTGGTAAAGATTTTGCTCCATTCCTCTGCAAGTAGTCTCCCCTCATCGATAATACCTCCAAGATAATCTGATATAAAGTTGCATTCAATAAAATACGGTACCCCTTCTTTAGTTACACCTATATCAAAGCCTAAATCAGCTAAATGAGGATAGTAATCATCTAAAAAATAGGCAAGACTTAAAGCTAGTGATTGAATATTTCTCCGAAGTTTAAGTGGAGTCGTTTCAATGTTCGTATAATCATAAATATCATGTAACCGATATGTTGTACTACCTTGTGAGCCATTTGTAAGATAGTCTTTATGCTTGGCAACCTTGCACATAATACCTGTTACGACAAACTCTCCTTCTTTATTTTTTTGCACACTGACTCTCATATCGAAAGGGTTTCCCTTATAAGTTGCAAGTGGGATTGTTTCCTGAATAATGTATCTTCTCTTTCTCATTCTATTGACTAAAATGTCAGGGATTTGCTTGTGGAAATACTCATGTTTGACTTCTAGGTCTCCCTCTACTTTGTAGGATAGCCGCCAGTACTTACCGTTCCGGTCAAGCTTCATTGCTCCAATTCCTCTTTCACCATAATTCGGTTTCATAATTAAACTGTCAAATTGCTTCATCATTAATTGCAATGTCTTAAAAGTTAACGGTTTTGTGGTTGGTAGGTGTGTGTGAAAATATTTCTTTTTTTCTAGTAGTTGATGGACGGTGTATTTCTCTACATCATAGTTTGGTCGATTAAAGACCGTAACTCCACTTTCAATTAATGCTTTAATATGTGCCTGATGCTTTGGTAAATAATCTAAAATTCTAGAATATACCACTTTAGGGCGTCTAACTTCTCTGAGTACATAATGATCATCTTGCTTTACATATGCCAACACTGTTTTCTGATCAGGTCTAATTCTTCCTAATGTTAAAAAGCAGAGGCGAATATTGTTTCGTTCTGCTGCACTTTCTAATAAAGAAAACATACACTTCACATTTGGTGACACTTTTCTCATATTTTTATAAATTTTGTTAGGTAATATTATCCCAACATTACTTGTTGAAGACAATGATTTCAACTCCTTAAAAACACATTGATTTTATATCCTATTCAACATGTTAAATAAGGAATAGACGAATTTCCCGTCCTACCTCTTTATTCTTTTAATGTCTATACAATAGGATTACATTTTGCATAGTTTATAGAGGACAGGAGCGTGAAGAACATGTATAAAGTAATCCTTCATCATGAGGATAAACAATATATAAAGATAAAAGAAAAAACCTCTAGCTTACCAGGCAGTGAAGTAGAGTTGAAGATTGGAAATCAAGTTGAAACGGTAAAGGTGAAGGCCTGGCGGCAGCTTGGTGACAATAGTATTTCTATACCTAATCATTACGGCAATGGTTTAGTATTGCCTGATGATGTTCCATTCGAGGTAAAGCTTGAGCAAGGTAAAGTAGAAATCGGTCCAGTCATTGGAATATTAGGGTGCAGAAGGAAGAAGGAGCTGACTCCTGAGTTGCTGCAACTAGTATTAATGAGGTTTCAAAGCTATGAATCAGTAAACGGACTAATTTTTATCTTCACAGAGGATGGGGTAATGACTTCGAAAAGGATGATAGAAGGATACTACTATAGTCCTTCAGAGAAAAAGTGGAAACAAGGAGTGTTTCCATATCCATGTGCAATCTTTGTTAATAAATCTTCGATGAGTCCTGACATGTATAACCACTTTGTCAGTGTTATTGGACCCACTGTGTTTTATTCCCAGCATATACCGAAATGGCAACAATATCAGTTACTGTCAAAGGATCAATGGCTGAAGCGTTATTTGCCTCACACCATTCCATTTACCGGAATGAAGAGCTTAATGTATATGATCAGTCTATATGGTTACGTTTACTTTAAGCCGAATCAATCATATCAAGGCTTTGGGATGTATTCCATTAAGCTTGGGAAACAGGGATATATGGTTAAAAATGAATTCAACCAGGAGTTTATTTTTCAAAGTGGAAAAAAACTGTATTCGTTTTTAATGAAAAACATGCAAAGTAGATACTATTTGATACAGAAATCTGTACCGTATCACTATAAAAATAGAAATGTAGATTTTAGAGTGTATTTGCAGAAGGATCGAAACAAAAAGTGGGTTTCACCTGGTATTACAACAAAAATATCAAAGGAAGGAAGCATTATCACAAATTCAAGAAATCGTGCAGGATTGATAGAAGCAGCGGATGGCCTTAAGCAGTTGTACCTGTTAAGTAATACTCAATCTAAGAAAATTCAGCGGAAAATGGTCATGATTTGTATAGCTGCGGCAAAATTGATTGAAAGTGAAGGAATACATTTAGGAGATGTGGCTTTTGATGTAATTGTAGATGCTAAACTTAATATTTGGTTATTAGAGCTTCAAGGAGGTTATTCAGTTGAAAAGAAAAAGGGTGAAATTCCAGAACATATTTTTCAAAAATTACTAACTACACCATTCGAATATGCGAAAACGTTAGCTGGATTTTAAGTTCTTTTTAGATTATTTTCTTTAATTGACGTAAGTGCCCTTACCAAAATTACATTTTGTAATACACATATATAGACAAAATGTTTAGGGGGTACTGTGCTTGAAGACATTGCAGCTGCAAGAAGTTGTAAGTAAGATGGGTGGAATGATTATAAGTGGTCCATCTAATCCATCTATTAAACATGTAAACAGGAAACATAATAGTTATTATTGGAGAAGCCATACAATGTTTTTTCATGTTCAAGAAAATAAGGACTTGTACATTCAATCTGGAATGAAATCAATTGTTGTGATAACAAGAAGACCTGAAAAAATTCGAAATGCAGGTTCACATGTAACCATTGTTAAAGTAAGAAGTGTGAAAAGAGCTTATTGGAGATTTATTAGCTATTATAGAAGCTTATTTACGATTCCTTTTATTTCTGTGACAGGAACGTGCGGGAAAACGACAACAAAAGAAATGATTGGCTGGATTTTGAAGGTTGACCACAATGTAAATAAAACGAATAAAAGCTTGAACGCAACAGCTATGAACTTACAGTATTTATTAAATGTTGACGACCATACAGATGTAACGGTAATTGAAGCAGCCGTCGCGAGTGTTGGCCATATGAACACTTCGTGCCGTTATTTTAGACCTCAAATCGGTGTATTAACTTCAATTGGTGTAGACCACTTGAATGGCTTCCCTTCATTCGAAGCATATGCACGAGAAAAGGCGAAAATTTTCTTATATGTTGGAAATAGAGGCAAAGTTGTTGTAAATGGTGACGATGAAAATATTCGTAAACTCGATCTTTCTTGGTACAAAGGAAAATTGATTTGGTACGGAAAAACACGAAAAGCACAATTCCAAATTAAAAAAATGAAATATGGAATGAATGGGATGGATTTCGTACTTAAACATGAAGGTAAGGAATATCAATTGTTTGTTCCGGGTTATGGCGAACATAATGTATATAATGCTGTTGCAGCCATCGCAGTAGCATATGAGTTAGGAGTTAGCGTTCAAGAATCAGGAAGACGTCTGCAGTCGTTTAAACATGTGGAGCGACATAGCGAGGTAATCTCAGGAGTAAATGGTTCGACCATCATTGATGATACATGGAGTACGAATCCGACTTCTATTAAATCAGCTTTAGAGGTTTTAACAAACATCTCAAAGAATAAGAGAAAGATCGCAGTGATTGGTGACATTAAATGGTTAGCACAACAATCTAGAAATGTTCACTTATCTGTTGGAGAAATGGTTGCTAAAAGTGGAATTCACACTTTAATAACGATTGGAAAAGACGCGAAGCTCATCGGAAAGCGTGCAATTGAAGTAGGATTTGACCGGAAACAAGTATATATGTTTGATTCACCTGAAGAAGCACAACACACATTAAGTAAATTAATAGACAGCGATACGGTCGTACTTGTAAAAACATCTATGAAACAATCATTTGGATCTTTTATGGAAAAGTTAAAAGGATAAGAGAAACATTCATATCTGTTGTGTTCGTGGAATTCTTCTTTCCGGCACCAACAGCCCTTCCATTTTATTTCGTACCATAATACACATATAGAAACGAGAAGTTTGGAGGAAATAAAGTGGAGTACTTATTTTTGAAAGATGTAGTAAAATCGATGGGTGGAAAAGTGGTTCATGGAAGAAGTAATGTGTTAATCAAAACCGTGATTCAAAAACATTTCTCAACTGTTTGGACTAGCAACACAATGATTTTTCATTTTAATCCAACTCAAGAACTTAAAATAAATCCAGGTTTAGATGGAGTAATTGTGGTAACAAGTAACCCTGAGTTTATTTTAAGTAAAGAGTCATCTATTACGGTAGTACAAGTAAAAAATGTATCTAAGGCATATTGGAAGTTTATGTGGCATTATAGAAGGAGAATGAAAGTTCCTTTTGTTACTATTATGAGCAGAAAGAATAATAAAATTAGAGAGATTATAGAGTGGATTATTCATGGTAGACTATCATTTAATTCATTAAAAAAGATAAAGAACCATAAAGGTATCAGATTATTATCGTTAAAAAAAAGTAAAAAAGCTGCTGTAATAGACTTCCCAACAAATCAAATGAATGAAACCTATCACATGTACAAACCAAATTATATAATACTCCCAGAGCCTGAAGTTTATATAGATGAAATGAATGTACTACTAAGTAAACTTGGAGAAAATGAGACAGTTGTATTGAACGTTTCAAATACTATTACTATGAAACATCCAAAATTAATAACGTATGGATTTACAACACATGCTGAATTCTTTATTAATGACATCAAGTATGGCAAGAATCAAACTTCATTTTCTCTAAGATATGAAAATAATTCTTACTCTTTTACTGTTCAGGGATATGGAGAAGATTTAGTGCTTCAAGCTACTGCTGCGATAATAGTTGCTTATAAGTTAGGTGTTGAAGTTTTGGATATTACTAAAAGGTTAGGTGCTTTTCAGTTTGATGAAAACAAGTTAAGATTACTCAATGGGATAAACGGGGCTTTGATGTTAAAAGATTCATCGAATATGGAGGGGAAAGATCTCCATCATTCCTTAAGAGTTCTTTCACAAATAGAGGAACAGAGAAAGAAAATTGCAGTATTAAAAGAGTCGGATCTAAAGGATTTAGAATTAGTAAAGAGGATGCTAACAGAATACAATATAAATACAGTATTAATAGTACATGAAAACTATAAAAACAATAGAATACAAGAAGATAGTAAAGTGATTTATTGTAAAAATTCTAATGAAGCATATAGTATTCTTTTGAGATTACTAGATAAGAATTCGGTATTCCTTATTCATTCTAACATGAGGAAGTTATGTACGAAATTGTCTAGGGCATAAAGAAAAGAGGGAAGAATTATCCCTCTTTTCTTTATGCCACTGGTGTTGGTGGTCCTTGTTCCATATCAGAAACACTAACAATATACGCACAACATACTCTTGTTCTTCTATTGTTTTGTTCTTCAATTACTACCGAGTCCTCTCCTAACTCCTCAAGTGTTCCTCTAATCGTTCTAGAACCTCCAGGTCCGGCAACAACATCTACAAATACCGTTTCTCCCTCTACGAAGTCTTGAAACATTTCTTCACAAGTACAACAACATTTATTATTATTTCTAATACCCATAACTATTCTCACCCCTTATTTGTGTAGTCACTATACAATATGTGAAGATAGATAGCTTGTTCTTCAATTAATGAATAAGTCTATAAAAATAGTTAAATATCTAGTAGAATTTATCTTCTTTTGAAATCTACCAATCACGAACAAAAAGATATATTACAAGTTTGAACATTCGTATTTCCTATGGTAAGATATGTGTAACAATTCGTAGTAACTGACGACAATGTGGAATGAACCACAAGGGAGCTGCGATAATATAGGAACGCCGGTCGTCTGGGCAAAGTAAGGAAACCCTTACTGTTAATGGAGAAGGAGGACAAGGTAAATGGATACGAAGATTTTAAATGGATTAGTAGTGGCAGATGCAATTAAGGAATCATTAAAAGAACGAGTGCAAAAGCTGAAACATGATGATATTACTCCTTGTTTAGCAACGATTTTAGTTGGAAACGATCCTTCTTCAGCGACCTATGTAAAAATGAAAGGAAATGCTTGTGAAAAGTTAGGGATTCACTCTAAGCGAATTCATTTGTCAGAGGAAACAACAACCGAAGAACTGATTGCATGTATCGAAGAATTGAACAACGATCCAGAAGTAGACGGTATTCTCCTGCAACATCCGGTACCTGCACATATCGATGAAAGAGCTGCGTTTGAGAAGATTTCAATCAATAAAGATGTAGACGGAGTAACGAGTCATGGATTTGGTAAGTTGTCGTTCGGCTTTGAACAATTCCCATGCTGTACACCTGCTGCGATTATGGCCATCATTGATTACTATCACATTTCATTAGAGGGTAAGCATGCAGTGGTAATTGGCAGAAGTCCAATCCTAGGTAAACCTGTATCCATGCTCCTATTAAATCGAAATGCAACCGTGACTGTATGTCATTCTAAAACGGAAAACTTACCTCAATATGTTAAGCAGGCAGATATTATTATCGCAGCTGTCGGAAAGCCAAATTTTGTCCAAGGTGATTGGGTGAAGGAAGGTGCTGTGATCTTAGATGCCGGTTATAACGAAGGAAATATCGGGGATGTTGATTATAAAGCTTGTTTTGAAATATCAAGTGCCATTACTCCAGTCCCGGGCGGAGTAGGGCCTGTTACGATCTCTATGCTTCTTAAACATACGGTTGAGTCAGCTGAAGATAGAGCTGAAAAGTCCCTAAAGATTAAAAACTAATAGGTGTTTATGTACGAGAGGAGAAATCCTCTCTTTTTTTATTGTTCTTCTTCTTCTCTAACTAATGAGGAGCAAGTGGAAGGAAAGTCAAAAGGAATGGCTTGTGTGTTCAAATCTGGTAAAATTTTTGCGCGTTTGGATCTCGTATAAGGTTTGTCTATCGGACGCAGGTTTTCATCTTTTTGTTTTTTAATATGCTTAATTACCATATCCCCGATTTGTCTACCTAATCGCAGCCCCTCTGAATTATCAACAGGAAAATGAACGAGAGCATATAGCCTGGAATCCGCGCAGTCTTCTGCTAACCTCTTAATTTTATGACGCTCTGCAGGGAAGAAATAACTCATGATCGCTTCGGAGCAGCCGGCTATTACTGCATGCCCTGATGGATAGGTAGGGTGTCTTGGTGTACATAAAAGAGTTTCTAATTCCTGATTTAATTGATTTGGTCTAGCCACATCCCATTCATATTTTAAGTCCCATGTTACAACAAAAGCATCATTTAATGCTGCATGCATAACTGCTAACATCCGAGCTGCACGTGCTGCTGTTACACCATACGTATCAATTAAAATATCCATCATCGGAGTTATTTGTTTCGTTGGGACACCTGTTCCCCAATACTTAGCCAGCATTTTATTTTCTTCAGTTAGATGATCCTGTGCATTTAGTACTTTATTTAATTGTTGATCCCAATTGATTTCATTTGGATCTTTTATTGCAAGTGTTATTTTTTTCCCTGCTGCATTAACATATGAGCCATCATCATCACGATGTAAATACATCATGGGCCAACTTTTGGCTGATGGTTCTTCAGCATTTCGTGGTGGAGTTCGCTCACCAGCATATGGTAGTTCTGACCATTTTTCATAAGACATAATGTCACCTCCAACTATGATTACTAGAATATGATTATGCTAGAAAATTCATGAAGTATAAGCATCTGCCTAAAAATTAGGTAAAAATACTAGAGTATGGACAATCGTCTATACAACCCCTAAGTTGTCTTGCATACCTTGATAGTAGGTGAGAATAGGAGGGTTATATGTATATAAAAAGTGAGATAAAGGATCAAACGTTTGGTAAAAATCGTGAAACTAAGATAGGGATGGATGCAGCTAGGTTTAAATATAGTAGCCACCTAGAAAGTGATGAGATTTTAGGCAAAGTAAAAGGGAAGGTTTGTCACGTTGGTAGGGATTTTGTTGATGTGAAGAGAGATGACCACTCTATCATCTCAGTACCTATTAATAAGATTGGTAAAATTAATTGGCTCGATAAAAAGTCCGAAAATCGCTTTTGTTCTATTAATGGACGCCGTCATTGCAAATGTGTAGAACTTGGTCGCAGCTTCCACGATTGTCTTCACCATTCTTCAATACATGAAAATCGATGTAATATTTGTCATTCTTTCAATTGTGATGAACACAGTCATAAAGGTGTGAAAAAGCGCAACAACAAACATTGCAACGACTGCAAAAAGAAACACTGTCACTGTCATCATCAACAATATAATCGTGAAGAGCGGTGCCATATTTGTCACCAACAAAGTTGTGACGGTCATTGTCATAAAGAAAAGAAACATCATAATGAAAAACATTGCGAACACTGTAAGCATAAGCATTGTATCTGTCAACACCATTCACCAAAACGCATAGAGAGATGCAACATATGTGATCGCATAAATTGTAACGGTCGTGGTCATAAAGGTAAGAAAGCTCATAATAAGAAACAATGTGAACGCTGTAAACAAGGGAATTGTAGCTGTAGAAATAGTAGACGAAAAGATTCGTTGAGTGAAAGAGTGCACGGGTCACAGTTCAACAACAATTACGATAAGCATCACGATCAAACATGTTTTCATTGCCGAAACGAAAACGATCGACACGACAAACACCAACATGATTGCCATCGAAGGTTTACGTGCTTCTGTGATTATCCTATCCCGTTTTGCGACAATCTCTTTCAATTGCGATTAGCTGGTTTAAACGACGGCCTCCAATTTGACCTCATGCAAAACGAAGGCAGCCAAGTCATACTGGAGTTATCGTAGGAAATCTCATTCGACAAAATTCGGGTGGTGCCTGGCACCACTCGAATTTTTTTGTAGTGAAATAATACAAGCTATAGGGGTGTTTTCACTAAAAAATCCACGTTTGTCCTAGGGGTTTTGTCCATGCGATATTTGTAGTTTTAAATATAATACTACTAAGAAACTGAAAGGAGGTTGGAAAAAATGAGTGTATGGTTTCCAGGTGGAAATAACGAAAATGATAACAAAAATAGAAACAAAGCAAATGCTGATTCCTATTCAGATTCAAATGCAAAAGCTAAAAACGATAATTATGTAGATAACGATCTAAAAAATGATACAGATGTTGATAGCCAAAATGATGTGAAGAACGTAGATAAAAATACGAATATCGCAAAAATAAATTATAGCGGAAACGCTCATGTAGATTTAAATGTCCATGTTGATTCTGATTCAAAATCTGATTCTGATTCAAAAGCAAGAGCGAAGAACCGTGCTGAGGCTGATCAAGAAACTGATCAGGACCAAGATCAAGATCAAAATGTTGATATTGAAGACTAATAGCAGTTCACATGGGAAGTGTATCCTTCCCATGTGAATCTATAGAAAGGGGCATAGGATGGAAGAGAAAAAACAAAATAACCGTGTTGCAGCTTTCAATAAGAAAGAAGAAAACGAAAATGTTATTTTGAATAAATCCAATATTGGACAAAGTGGAAATTCAGATGTTGATGTAAATGTAAATATAGAGATAGAAACCATTTCCATTGCTTATGCTATGCTTTGTTCCATGTGGGCACGAAACCAAATGACAGATGTTGAATTTGACCGTGCACTAAACAAACTAGAAGACTTACGAAAGAGAAGAACAGAAAGTAATGTTGACAGTGAAATTCGATCTAATGTTACTACAAGAAAATCTAGCAAAGAGTCTAAAAATGACAATATATTAAACAACAAAAGGTTGTTTCGTTTATAAGGGCGGAAGCAACCTTTTTATTTTCGTTCTTATTCTCTAAACAAAGTTAAACCGGAAAATGCTTGTCTTTCAACTTCGATATAACATAGTTCATCAAAATCAATTCCTTGCTTCTCCTCATCCATATTCAAAAACTCTATTTTTCTATGATCAACTTTAGTTAAAGTTCCTTCAACTTCTCTCTTATCAGAGTCTGATTTTGTGTATATCACACAGCCTATAAAACTTTCAAGAAACAATTCTAACTTTAATCCAAAAAATAAGTTTACTAAAAAGGGACTTCTCGAAACAACCTCACTGAAATGTAACATTAAATCAAGTCGTAAATTTTCATCAATACATAAAAGTTCTTCCTCAAGAATATTGCTACACGGTCTTTCATCCGAATGTTTCATTGACAGTACTCGTTCCGTTGGTATGATTACTAAATTTTTAACTTCTGTTTCAAGGACGATAAAGTTCAAACCTGCTTCTTTTAAAACGCCTTTTATTCTTTGTCTTTTTTCGCCACATTGCACCTTTACTGATAAAAACTGTCCTTTCATTTTTCGAACAGTTAGTTGAAATGAACGTAAATTCACTTCACCTTCGTTATCTACCCCTATGGCTAAAAGTAATTCATTAGCCTGTTCAATACATTCATTTACTTCAGCTAATTCTTCAGGAGGAAATGTACTGTTTGCCGAGGGGAATTTCGGCTGTTGAATTCTCTCTGGACAACAAGTAGAAGTGTTATAGGAAGTATTATCTACCGTTCGATTGCCACAAGAAGGACACATATGATGAAACTCAAACATGAAAAGTCACTCCTTTATCTAACTACAGGATACCCTTACTTACACCTAATATATGGGTAGAAGTACATTGTGTATGGGCTAATGGGTAAAAAGTGGAAAAAAGTATAGAACAGCTTATCTCCATCTATATAATGGGAATACGACAAGCACCTTTTTCATATTTCTCTTATGAGATGCCTAAGCCTAGAGGTGGAATATGTATGTGAGTAGTTTAATAGTCCTCCTATTTTTGAATTTTATCGTTTTAGCATGTGTTTATTTGTATCTTATGAAAGTTAGAAAGTTGATTGGATTTCAATTAGGGATGAATATCTCAATTATGACGGGAGGATTTTTTTCCATTATTACGGGGGTACTACTGATATATCAATATCCCTTAAAGTTTGTAATGGTGACGATTGTAACAACAATCGCAGGGATGCTGGTAGGTGCAGCATTTGGTGCTTTATTTGATTACCAGACCATACTTACAGGATATATTAACGGATTAATGATAGGCATTATGTCACCTATGGTTGGAGCAGCAGCACAAAACAGCTATCTCTTTCTAAGTGTGATTGAACTAGCATTCATAGTATCTATTATTTTTTTATCCTTTTCTGCCAAGCAGACGTAAGGAGGAGGATACCCATACTATTCATAAGTTGTATGGCTGTGCTTACTACACTTTTAGGGTTACTTCTCTATCGTGTTTTATATCGTAGAAAATCATTATTTACTGATCGATATGGAATGATCATCACGATGTGCTGTAGCGGTGTTTTGAGTTTAAGTATCTCATTGAACCTGCTATTTTTGTTGTCATTCCCATTAGAAGTAACTACCTTAGTCAATTTATTAATAGGAGGAATAATTGGTGTAGGGTTCGGGTCACTTGTGAAATTTCAATCGGTACTAGCGGGTTACACACACGGTGTAATTGGGGCTCTAATGGGGACAATGCTTGGTGCTGTCATACAAAACCCAACACTTTGTAGTTTACCAGCTTCCTATTTAACGAGTGTTCAAGAAAATATGATTTTTCTTAGTTTATTTGTAGGAACCCTTGTCTGTATGACCATTGGGTTAATTGTTTTCTCCTTGCGCGTTTGACTTACATGTCGGGGGTGAATGTTTGGATAAAAAATCAAAAAGTAAAGCTGAAACAAAAGTTCATCTAAATGAATACACACAAATGGTTTTAGATCAACGAAAAATAGAAGTAATAAAAAGTGACCCAGTAAATGAACGAAATGTTGAAAAAGGAAGCGGTATCACGTCACCTACAACAAGTACTTCAACAGAGGAAACAAGACTTCTCATGGATTATATCGATAAATCAAATATGTTTACCATTTCAAAAGCTGACGAACAAAGAGGGAAACTATTAAAGCTTAGAAAGTTTTTCAAATCGAAACGAAATCAACAAGTTGAAATTTATATGAAATGTGGTACGAAAACGATCTACAAGGAAGGAAAAGTGAGTACAATAGGCCGAGACTTTGTGATGTTGACGAATTTGAAGGATCGGATTTGGATTCCATACTCTGTTATTTTATCAGCAAACATTCCGTACGGTATTCCTAACTATTCTAATACTCACCAACATATACTTTTCGACAATCAATTAAGAAGTAAATTGTTACATCAATTTGGGCAGACAGTATCAAAACGAGATGTATTAAAACAAATTTTCTTTGAAGAGTCCTTGCAAACGAATTTACATTCATGGAGTGATACATGGGTAGAAATTCATTTAGATGAGACTACAAAAGTGATTGGGAAATTAGTTTCTTCAATGGGTAAAAAGGTTAAAATAACAGGTTTTGGAAGGCAAGAATTCATTTCGTTAGCAAACGTTCAGTATATAGAATCAATACGTTTACTTACCCTGTTTTCACATAGTGTTAAACAAGTGAAAGAGAAAAATAAACTCATGATGAATAGATGGAGTAAAGGGGGAAATGTGAGTGGCAGATCGAAAGAATGAAAAAGATGAAAGAGTTGAAAAAGATGCAAAAGCTCCATTAAATAAAGAGAAAAATCAAGATGAAGTTAGGCTGAATGGTCCCATCATTGTGAACATTGCCAATATCGAAGACCAATTGTTTGATACGTTAAATGCACTCATAGGTGAAAGCATATTAATCGTGACAGAAGCAGATCAACTAAACTTATTTGGTCAAGCATTTAGACCCATATTTTGTGGGACAATTTTCCGTGTCACACAAGGATCTGTCACGCTATATCCTGTCAATATTAAAATGATCAATGCTCCATTCTTCGAATTCCCTACACCACTAACAATCGCACTAGAAAAAATTGCTCACTTCACTCCAAACTTTGACTGTAATCAACGAATTCCACTTACTTAACAAAAGGAGGTACAACCATGAAATGGGACGATGAGAATGCATTTACTGATATAACGATACCATCTAATAACGATATTCATGATGAAGCGTTAATTAATGAGTTTGAACAAGGAATTGGAAAAAACGTTTTTATTATGACACCATCGTATCCTTTTATATTTATAGGGAAAATTGTAGAGCTTGTTGGTGACAGTGTGGTTGTCGATGTAAAAGTAACGACAATTGGCGAGCTAGAAAATCGATTATGGTTTATTCATGTCCACCAAATAGAAGTCTTTTATATTGAACAAAAGGGTATGCCGAGAATCCCTCAATTAATTGATCGTTAAAAGAAGAAGGGAGGGGCAAGATGAAGCGTTTCTTTCATGTTGTAGCGATTGAAATACGCATTGTATTGAATAACTTTGGTGATTACAACGAGCATGGCATGATGTATGTATTAAAAGAAAATGAAGAAAAGGTAAAGGAGCTTGTTCGAAAAAATCCATTTAGTCCTGTAGAATTGGTTCAGCCACTTTGTATTAGAGCAAATAAAGGTGATAGTGTAGAAGTTTTGTTTGAAAACAAAATCCATTATGCTACGGGAATGCACTTTCAAGAAGCGGATTATGATGTGTTAAATTCCGATGGGGCGAATGTTGGGTTTAATCCGAATACACTCGCTGATCCAGGTGAAAAAATTTTATACCGTTTTCAAGTTAATCATGAGGGAATTTACTATTTCTCTGATTTAGGGAATCCAGATAGCAGTGACGACGGGACAAATATTAACGGATTATTTGGCTGTTTGTTTGTTCAAAAACGTGGGTCATGGTGGACAGATCCTGAAACAGGTGGGGAATTACGTAGTGGCCAATATGCTGATGTGCATCATCCGTTTGCTCCATCATTTCGTGAATATGCGTTTATTTTTCATGATGAAATGCCAACGAAGGATTTGACAGGAAATAAACCGCTTGATCCAATGACAAATCAAGAAAGAGAATCCACACATGCCATTAACTATCGATATGAGCCTGTACAAAACAGACAAAAGTTAATTGAAGAAGGAGTCGTCTGTCCGGATTGTGAAGGCGAAGAAGTACATCATGATTCGTGGGTGTTTGGAGATCCGGCAACACCGATTTATCGTGGCTATAGAGGAGATCCTGCTAAATTTCGTCTTGTTCATGGTGGTGTAAAGGAAACACATGTTTTTCATTATCATGCCCATACCTTCTTTAGAGATCCGCTCAATACAGACTCTGATGTTTTTGACTCGATTTCGATCAGTCCTCAATCATGGCATACCATTGAGACGTTGTATGGTTTAGGTTCATTGATTGGTACCTATGGTGACGTGATTATGCATTGTCATTTGTATCCTCACTTTGGGGTAGGAATGTGGGCACTCAACCGTATTTTTGATACATTACAGGATGGTAGCCAGTGTTATCCAAACGGCGTACCTATCAAACCGTTGATGCCGTTGCCGGACCGGCCTTGTCCTCCGAAGCCGACGAAAGAAAGACCAGGTTTTCCTAACTTCATACCAGGAAAAGTTGGCTGTAAGGCTCCGCGTCCACCTCTTGGAATTGTAGGAGGACGAGGATTAACAGAGCTTGAGAAAAATGCTGCCGTACCAACAGCAAGACCGGGAGCTGTGTTTACAGATCCTTGTATTATTGAAGACAATCCAGTTGTACAGGAGTTTAATGTATCGTTAATTGAACTGCCGATTGATTATAATCGTCAAGGCTGGAACGACCCTAAGGGAAGAATGTATGTATTGGATGAAGACTTAGATGATATACTGTCTGGCAAAAAAGAACCTGAACCTTTAGTTATTCATATGAATGCAGGTACATGTATAGCTGTTAACTTTACAAATCGACTTCCCGAAGTTGCGAGCGGTGATGCATTTCAACTTGTAACACGCACGTATGAAGCTTCTTTTCATGTTCACTTTGTGAAATTTGATGTATTAGTGAGTGATGGGGCGAATGTAGGATGGAATTATGATTCGAGTGTGTTGCCGGGTGAAACCATTAGATATCAATATTTTGCTGATGTTGAATTAAAGGCATGGTTTTTACATGACCACTTATTCGCAAATTATCATCAGCAGCATGGAGTTTTTGGTTCCGGAGTTGTTCATGCAAGGTTTTCAGAAGTTTTGGATTCTAAGACAGGTGAGGAAGTGGAGTCAGGTACACAAGTTACTGTCACTCATCCGTTAATTCCAGACTATCGTGACTTTGTTTTAATGGTTCAGGATTTTGCATTACTGTACGATAAAGATGGATGCCCAATTCAACCTCCAGATTTTCCAGGTTCACAAGATGACCCAGGCGTATTTGGTGTAAACTATCGAAACGAACCGTTACAATTTCGGTTAGGAGAAGAGTGTGATCCAGCTTATTCCTTCAGTTCATTTGTTCATGGTGACCCTGTTACTCCAATTTTAAATTGTTACGAGGGAGATTCAATTCGAATTAGATTGCTTCAAGGAGCACACGAAGAATCACATAGTTTTAATGCTCATGGCTTAAGATGGAAGAAAGAACAACCGGATATTGAAACTGAATTTCAGGCACAAGAGCATATAGGACTTTCTGAGTCATTTACTTATGAGATGGACGTTCCCAATAGTGGAGATTATTTATGGACATTTGAAACAGAGGAAGATTTATGGAATGGGTGCTGGGGACTTATACGGGCATTTGATGAAGAAGTTGATTTTCTCATACCTCTTCCAGACCGTCCAAAACCGAAGAAGCGAACGAAATCACTACCAGTTTGTACTGGAAAACCACCAGAAAAACCTAAATGTGTTGAGATAGATGCACCGGAAAGCGCTCCTATAAAAAGCTTTGATATCGTTGCCTTTCATACACCCATTCAATATAGCAAATGGGGAGAGCATGATCCATACGGTATCGTCTTTTCGTTGAAAGAAGATATGGACGATATCATTTGTGGGAGAAAGAATCCAGAACCACTTATTCTCCGGGTCAATCAAGGAGATGTTATTAAAATCCATTTAACAAGCTGTTTAGATTTTGACCAGTTCCCATTTCCAGATGGAATTTGGCCATATCCACCTGTGAAAGAACAAGCCTTCTATCCACCATCAGTTCGGATTTCGTTACATCCCCAGCTTGTCTCTTATGATGTGAAGTCATCAGCAGGCGAGACAGTTGGTTTCAATCCGGATCAAACAGTTGGACCGGGAGAAGATATCACGTATTTATGGTATGCAGATGTTCCTCTCGGTTCATGTGGGTTATGGGATATGGCAGATATTCGAAATCACCGTTCACTTGGTACGTTCGGTACATTAATTGTTGAGCCTAGGGGTACAGAAATACTGAATCCGAAAACGAGGAAGCCAGCTGAAATTACAAGTTCTTCTGTTGTCTTGAGTCAGCCTTTCTTTCCGGAAACAAGAGAGTTCGTTTTAGTGATGTATGATGGTGCTAGATTAGAAGATAAAGAGGGATGTGTCATTATTGATCCTGTAGCCGGAATCCTTGGCGGTGTAGATCCAGATGAGCTGGAAGACCTTGTTGATACGTATGATAACGGCTCAAGGGGCTTCAATTATCGAACAGAACGATTGATAAACCGTTTACGCGCTCATCCTGTTTTAGAGGATTTATTCAGCTCAAAGGTTCATGGAGATCCTTCTACTCCTGTATTTGAAGCCTACCCGGGAGATCCGGTTACGATTAGACTTGTAAATCCATCGGAACGAAGACGTGCACACACGTTCCATCTGCATGGACACTATTGGAATACAGATGATCGTGATATTTTCTCACAAGTTAAATCTATTGAAGACCATATTGTATTAGGCTTTTGCAGAGATTTGGACCTTCATTACGGTGCAGGAAGTTTCTTTAACTATCCAGGTGATTATATGTATCGTTCCGGTAACATTCGCTGGGATATCGAACAAGGTATGTGGGGAATTATGCGTGTTCATAAAAATAGGCAAAAGCACTTGGCTCCTTTGAAAAATATAAGGAGATTACGATGAGAAAAGTTGTCTTTACGGTTCTACTAGTTTTGCTAATTGCCGGGCTTGCCTATATGGTTTTTCTATTCATTCACAGTCCAAAGCTTCCATACTTGGATAAGGTAGAAAATTTTTCGCTAGAGGAAGTGCATGGAACATCATATACACTAGAGAATGATAAAGTAAAGTTAATTAGTTTTTTCTATACGAACTGCCCTGATATTTGTCCTTTAACGATGATGGACTTTAAGATTCTTCAGGAACGCTTAAAAGAGGAAGAGATATTTGGAGAAGAAGTTGAACTGATCGCGATATCAATTGATCCTGAACATGATCAGCCTCATGTAATAAAGAACTATGCACGTTCCTTTGATGCAGATATAGAAGGCTGGAAGTGGCTAAGAGGATCGAATGAACAAACAAAAGTAATTGCAAGTAAACTCCAAATGCAATATAAAAAGCTTGAAGGAGATTTCTTTTCTCATTCCACAACCATGTATCTGCTCGATAAAGATAATAACGTACGCGCACTTTATGATATGGCCAATTCTAATAAGCCTATTAAAAAGGATGAAATCGTTGATGATATCAAGTATTTAACGAAGTAAGACATTACTCATTAGAGTAATGTCTATTTTTCTATTGATTTATCTCAATCTAGTCATCCCTCTCATAGTATGTAGAGATCATGACTAAAAGCATTGGGGTGCAACCATTTGATAAACATTATGTATACAAATACAGAAATAAAAGAAAGACAATCCCGACTGCCTCTTATGGAGATTTCTTCAAGGTTTATGAGAAATAATAGAATAAAAGACACAAAGGTGAATGTGAAGATTGGAACATGGGTAAGGACATTTGAAATTCAAAAAAACGAAGAACTAACTGAAAAAACAATCACAATTCAAAAGGGAAGTTTGCCGTTTGAAATCCCAACTGACCTACTATACGAAATGAAATATGAACACAATACGTTACACATAGGACCGGTTATTGCCTTTATTGCAGTTAAAAAAAATAAAAATCTTACGCTTAAAGTACTGGAGAAAAATAAAAATAGGTTCGAGGACTATTCAGAAATTGGTGGATTATTATTTGTATGTGCTGGAGAAGCAGTTGATTTTTCAAAAGATACAATTGAAGGATATTATTATAATCCTATTGCAACAGATGCTGTAACTCGCTGGAAAAAGGGAGAGTTTCCCTTTCCAGATTCCATCTTTAAGAAGTTAACATTGCCACTTGAAAAAGAGAGTAGACTACAAGCTATTCTGGGAAATAAAGTATTTAATACAAATAGATTTTCTAAGTTAGATTTGTGGAGAGCTTTCTCAACCAGTCCCAAATTAAACAAGTATTTGCCCTATACAAGTAGATATGACTCAAAAGAAGATTTACAGTGGATGCTTCAAGACTTTGAAACTGTTTATATAAAACCGGTTTCAGGTTCAAAAGGTATCGGAATATTTATGATAATGAAGGAAGGAAATACTATTATTGTTAATAATTATAAAAAAGAAAAGCAGTCTTTCCATTCTCTATCAGAAGTAGATCAATATTTACGAAGTATGATTAAAGGTAACGCATATTTAATTCAGCAGGGTATCCCGACTACGTATAAAAATAAACATGTAGATTTTAGATTTTATTTTCAAAAGGATTACAGTCATCGTTGGATTTGCCAGGGAAGTATAGGGAGAGTCGGGCAAGAAGGGAGTATTATTACGAATTTACAACAAATTGCTCATTTAACGGAAGGTTTGAGAGCGATCAAGATTGTATTTCATGTTAAGGAAAATGAAGCGAAGAGAATCCTCAATGAGGCTATTGAGGTTTGTATGAAACTATGTGAGGAACTTCATGGAAAGTTAGGTCATTATGGAGACATTGCCCTTGATGTCATTATTGATCAGCATTATAAACCATGGATCTTGGAAGTAAATAATGGCTATGGTACGAAAAGTTTAGAGGCTATTCAAAATACCGATTTGTTAAAAAGGTTAAAGACAACTCCGTTTCAATATGCGAAGAGCTTGGCAGGTTTTTAGGGAAGATAACTGACAAGCTTTTTTTCATTTTCTTTTAGTACTTTACTAAAAGAATCAACATAAAGTCATTAATAAAGAGGGCAGGTGATATCTTGAATAAATCGTTTATTACTGTATTTTCATCTATCCAGTGGCTCTTGTTTATTTTTGCAAACACAGTTGTTGTACCTATCTCTATTGCAACTATCTTTGAGATACCTTCTGAAACGGTCTCGATGATGATGAGAAGTTCTCTTATTTTTACTGGACTTGCGTGTATCTTTCAAGGTTGGGTCGGTCACAAATTTCCGTTAATGGAGGGCCATTCGGGGTTATTATGGGGAGTGATTTTAAACTTAGGATTATCGGCATCATCGTTTGGGATGGAGTTAGAAACGATAGGAGGAGGGATTGTAACAGGGGTTCTATTGGCTTGTTTCGTTACGTTAATGCTTGTAATCTTTAACAAGATATCAATATTACAGGCTATCTTTTCGCCAATGGTGATGTCTGTTTATTTATTTTTACTAACATTTCAACTCATTTTGATTTTCTTTAAAGGAATGTTAAAGATTAATGAAGATGGAACGATTGACCTTGGAGTCAGTCTTTTATCAGTAGGAACAATCCTTCTTGTTAGTATATTGAAAATAAAAGGAAATAAGCTAGTTAGCAATTTTTCAATTTTAATAGGTATGGCAATTGGCTGGTTTGTTTATGAACTTCTATTTCATGTTGAAACAAGTGTTGTATCGTCTAGTGGTGCAGGTGGTTTTTCCTTCTTTCCTCTAGGAGTACCAAATCTCGAATGGGGGATTATTGCGGTTTCCTTTATTGCCGTGATGTTAAACCTGAGTAATACATTTGCCTCGATAAATGCAGCCAAACAAATTATACATAGGGAAGCTTCGAACCAACAGTATCGCCAGTCAATTTTCATTACGAGTATTGCGACAATAGCGGGTACAGGATTTGGACTCGTCTCTTATACGCCTTTTACATCATCTGTTGGATTTTTACAAAGTACGAGAATTTTAGAACGAAAGCCGTTTATGTTAGGTGGCGGGCTGTTAACCATTTTCGGACTCATACCCGTGTTTGGAACCTTTCTCTCCACTATGCCCATTACAATAGGAAATGCAGTTCTTTTTGTCGCATATTTGCAATTGTTTGGGACAGCTTACAGTAGTCTAAATGGAAAGATGTTTAATTCAAATACGATTTTTCGAATAGCAGCACCCATATTAATCGGAGTATGTTTAATGAATGTCGCACCAGAGGTTTTTGCCAATCTACCTATTTACATACAACCGTTCCTAACAAACGGGTTGATAATGGGGATGCTGATTTCGATTGTTCTAGAGCAACTAGTGAAGTGGGAAAATTATGAGGGTACCTAAAAACGACTCCTTTCTGTAGAAAGGAGTCGTTCTTTTTTACAGGTTGTTTTCATATAGATTGTTGCTTTCTCGTAAAAATCTCAGGAAGCCGGATTTTTACCCTAGTGTCTAGGTACTACTATACATATAGAGAGTTGCTCTTTTCTACTCCATCCTCAATTTGCTTTTTGTACACCCTGAGTATTTGTACTAAAAGCAACATTGTTTTAGAAAAGAGCCATTACATAAGTGGTGGTGTACCGTGAATATATCCAGGAGCTGGCTGCAAAGTTGGAGCTTGTCCTGTTGCGACTGGGTTCTCGACATATTCAAAGTGAGATAATCCATCAGGAGTTGGACCTGATGCCCATTTGCCTGCTTTACTTTCAGTTCCTTCAGAACAACTCATGAATTTATTTGCTACATCCGTTAATTCATATTCACGATTGAAGGTACTCGGAACGACAACTCCTTCTTTTTCCTCCAGTTCTGCTATGGCAGCAATCCATTGA
This sequence comes from Bacillus sp. BGMRC 2118, assembly GCA_008364785.1. Classification (GTDB taxonomy): domain Bacteria; phylum Bacillota; class Bacilli; order Bacillales; family SA4; genus Bacillus_BS. Next base: position 118,197 of record VTTJ01000008.1, read on the forward strand.
TTTTGGTGCATCGTATCTCTGGCAATTAAGAATGAAAGCATATCACGTACGCCAGGGTCATCAGTCATTTCATATAGACGGACTACCTGTAGTCTTCCTTGAGATTCTGCGTTTAAATTTGCCCTGAAATCTGCCAGTAAATTTCCACTTGCAATGGTATACCTTGCGTTCCATGGATACCCGACACTATCATTTGGGCTTGCTCCCAGACCATTTACAATTGCATGCTGTGGATTCATTCCACCCATCACACTTGCAATAATCGGATCCTTTGCCGCCTGCTCTTGTTCTTCAACAGGTGCCTTGTCGAGTAACTGTGCAATCATCGTTGCCAGCATCTCTACGTGTGATATCTCTTCAGTTCCAATATCTAAAAGCATATCACGATATTTTTGTTCAGCGCGGCAGTTCCATCCTTGAAATAAATATTGCATCATAACCGAGATTTCCCCGTATTGTCCTCCTAACACCTCTTGCAACTTTTTCGCATAGACTGGATCAGGCTTGCTTGGCTTTGCTCTGTATTGTGTTTCTTTTACGTGGAAAAACATAAACAGCACCTCCAATATTTGTACTATTGTATCTTTCCTTTAATTCAATTGAATATTCTCTTGGTATGAATTACCCCTTTCATCAAATAATAATGGAAAACTCAATGAAAAGAGGAGATATACATAATGAATGTTACAGAATTATTAATTCGAATTGCAATATCCTTTCTAGTTTTGCTAACCCTAGCTAGAATTATGGGAAGACAAGAAATTAGGCAAATGACATTTTTTAACTTTGTCTCAGCAATATCTATCGGGACAATTGGTGGTTCTCTAGCAATTAGTCAAGATCTTAGTATTAGAAATGGTGTTATTGCCTTGGTTGCTTGGACAGTTTTTACACTAGCAATGGAATACATAGATCTGAAGTCAAATAAAGCAAGAATTTTAATAGAGGGTCAGCCTGTAATAGTTATTCAGAATGGACAAATTATGGAGAAGGCAATGAGAACAACGAGGTTAGATATTAATTCCTTAAATTCAATGTTACGTGACAAAAATGTTTTTTCTATGAAAGATGTTGAATACGCAATTTTTGAAACGGATGGAAAGTTATCTGTTATGAAGAAAGAAGATAAACAAGCATTGACAAAAGGCGATTATAAAATGCCTACAAAGACGAAGAGTATTGTTCCAATTGCCACTTCTGTCATTACTGACGGACGAATTAACAACCAAAATCTACAAAACGTAAACTTAAGTGAGAAATGGTTGGAAGAGGAATTAACTAAGATGGGCGTACAATCAGTTGAAGATGTGTTTTATGCAGAAATTCAACAAGATGGAACACTCTATATTGATAAACGAAATGACACGGTGCACTAAACGATTTTGTAATGTCTTGCTATGAACAATAACAATAGAAGGTTAGTAATGATCTCTTTGTCAGGATGGTCAAATGAAAAAAAGCAGAGTGTATTCATACATTCTGCTTCTCCTGTTTATAATTTAAAAGGTCCTCTTTTCATCACACCTTTTTTATCTTGATTAGTCATTTTTATTCTTCGTCTTGAATCTCACCATCACCAATTTCATCTTCACCTGGTGCATCATCACATGCTACAACTGAAGTTGCTAAAAAAGCAGCTAACATTACATACAATAATTTTTTCATTTTATTCTCCTCCTAAACTTTGTCATAGCTATAGTTTGCGTAAGAGTAACGTCTTTATTCTTCCGTTATTTTTTTTTCTTATTGATTGTAAAAATATATTATAATGAATACCATCAAAGTATAACGGTGCTCGAGTAAGGAGAGGAAATGTTGAGAGATAGATGGAAATGGATGATAAGTATATTGCTATTTGTCTTACTATTTAATGGAGCTGGAATTTTCCTTATTCAAGGCTTCGGGGATGAGACAGACATTGAGACAAGGAGTCTATTGTCTGTAGATAATATAAAGATAACCATAGAGAATGAAGGAAAATATCCTAATGAGCTTGTCGAAGCAGTACGCAATGAAATAGAAGATGGAACAAAATCAGTCCTTGAGGTATCAAGAGGATTATCAATACCGAATAAAGATATTAAAATAAGTCTTATACCTTCAAGTAAAGAGACAAGATTTCTTCCTGCATATTACAGTTCTGATCTCGTTGATCCTGAGTCAATCTGGTTAGAGGAATGGAATTTTGAAGAGATGATGCTATACAATTTGTTTCCTCAAACAGAAGATATGGTACCATTTACAACGATAGGACTGGGGCAATACTTATTTTACTTCCCTCATAAAGGTGAAATTTTTGATCCAAATGAAATGTGGATTGCTCACAAAAGTGAACAAGGAACATTGGCACTAAGTGAACTTCTATCACCACAGCTATTTAAAAGTACTGTTCTACATGAACAAGGGACTTATCCTGCAAACCCTAATGCTGAGGCACATTATTGGAAAATAGCCTCCTTTTCTTATTACTTAATTGAGGAATATGGAATGGAAGCATTTGTAGATTTATATGAATCTAGGAATATCGCAGTGGATGTTGAACACATTTACGGGAAGTCTTTTATTGCGTTAGAAACCGAATGGGAAAATAGGATTGCACAAATGGAGGAACATTCTACACCAAAAATGGTGCAGGACTTAAAGTATCATTATCAATATTTATATGAGTGATTGGGGAGAAGGTCTTGCTAAGTATAAAACTTGAAACATTATCAAAGAAATATATTTGGCTTTTACTCCTCGTCACAGTAGGAGCAGAGCTTGCATTATTCGGTTCAAGACATAGTTATTTCTTTGCTGACTTATACAATTTTATTATGATTGCATCCATTTTTGTTGCTGCACGTCTTCATCCAGTTCTCCAGGATCAGTCCAAACTGAAGCGTACTAAGAAACAAACCTTCTACTTGTTTGTAAAGGTATTTGTTATCTTCACTTCTGTAACGTTTATCATTGACTTACTTAGTAACTCATATCTTCAAGACTTCCACGAGGATTATGTAGAAGGTGTTACGGAGTATACGGAGAATTATTCATATTCTAGCGATTGGAATGGTGACTTTAGTGACGGAGCAGAAGGTGAAAGTGGGTTTTCATTTCTTAGTTGGCTTGATTCTGACGGGTATTCTTTTTTTACAGATATGCTTGCAGGGTTTGAGGAAGTATCGAGGCTAGCTTATATCCTTTTGGTCGTTGCTTTTATGAAGATGCTGTATCCTTCTAGATGGGAAGAAGGGCGAAGCTGGTTTTTCTGGTTATTTGGATTATTCATTAGTTCTTTTATGTTCGGAATTGGTCACACGTTATCCTCTGAGCAAACATTCGATGTATTTCTTGGGACGGTCGTGTATTATACAAATTTCGGGCTCGTACTAGGAATCCTATTATTATGGACTAGAAATTTATGGCTGCTTATTTTGGTTCATGCGCTGCACAATGTACTTACCAGCATATCCTGGTACTATGTTGAAGGTGCACATGTGATTTTTTATTTTATTATGCTTATCACGTTGATCACCATGTTCTTTATGGAAAAATATTTATTTACGACTGACGATCAAACGATCACCTTAAAAGAAGATGAACAGACATATGTATCAGACACTGGAGCGTAGACCTGAATATCAGGTCTTTTTTTTGTCCATTATCACTTAGGTGAATATTCTTCCCTGTCCGAATAAAATACCCGATGCTTGAGACAACCCTGTTTCTTTCTTATGGGAAGAACATCTTTTTACCTTATAAGAAAGGCTAGCGTGTAACCGTATTTTGACCAGCCGAATACGATGATAAGAGGGAATGTATTCCTATCATGGAAAAAGGTGTGTGATTCGGTTTGTCTTTTTTTCATTTCATCATGCTTTGCTTCGCTAGTTTTCGATTAACAAGATTAATTGTATTTGATGAGATCACTTCCTTCATACGCCATCCCTTCCACGACGAAGTAACGGAGACAGAAGAGGATGGAACGGTAAGTACGTATCTCGTGATGAAAGGAACAGGTATTAAAAGATGGTTTGGTGAGCTAATTAGTTGCTATTGGTGTACGGGTATCTGGTCATCAGCATTTTTGTATATCACATGGAATTTGTGGCCGACTATTATGGAACCGGTAATAATCATATTAGCCATTGCTGGCATAGCTGCGATTATTGAGACATTCACGTTACAATTTATAAATCAGGATTAGAGGTATGCGCCTTTTTTTTAGTTGAAATGAACGATTGAAAGGTTGTTTTCATAGAATGTATTACGTGAGATAAATAGATAGGAGGGAAGTAAAGTGAAGAAGAAAGATACCTCCGAAAAGAGTGAACAACAAAACACTACTCAAGCTGTTAAAAAGAAAAAAAGAGGTTGCGGCTGTGGACGCAAAAAAAGAAATGCTTAAGTAACCACAGTGTATGTTCTGTGGTGGTAAATAAAAATAGAGATTTGGTAATCTACCAATCTCTATTTTTATTTTACCATTAATTGTATAAAAATAATAGACTGTTTGTTCCAATTATTTCAAGATATACTATGTTTACTACATAGATATGAGGTGAAGACAAATGAAGCTTTTTACGTTTTCAAAAGAGATTGGCAAAGAAATAAAAGCATTTGGGTCAAATTTTGTGATGTCTAGGATTGGTACAGGTGAAGAAGGATTTCATGTTGGGTGTATGTATTTAGATAAAAATGATGTGATTGGAAGACATGATGCGGTTACCTCTCAGCTATTTTTGGTTGTTTCAGGTGAAGGATGGGTAAGTGGGGCAGATCATGAAAAGGTACGAATCAATGTAGGTGAAGCTGCGTTTTGGGAAAAAGGTGAGAGCCACGAAGCGGGTAGCGAAACAACTATGATAGCAATAGTCATTGAAGCAGAGAGTTTGAATCCTGCGATGATGCTTTTGTAATTTTGGTATACATAAAGCCTCCTGTTTTTGAAAACCGGAGGCTATACTATCATAATAAAGGTATGTTTTTTCTCATGCAGTCACTGATTACTTCTTCGTTCCAAACAGATGCCTGAACCTCGCCAATGTGCAGTTTCTTAAGTAGAAACATACATAACCTTGACTGCCCAATGCCACCACCTATAGAGAATGGTAATGTCTCTGTTAGAATGGATTGATGATACTCTAATTCTAATCGATCTTCGCATTTTTCCAAGAGCAACTGCTTAATTAAGGCATCCTTGTCTACGCGTATCCCCATTGACGATACTTCGAATGCTCTTTCTAATTCTTCATTCCATAGAACAATATCTCCATTTAGCATCCAATCATCATAATCAGGAGAGCGGCCATCATGCTTTTTCCCTGAAGGTAAGATGCATCCAATTTGCATAATAAAGACTGCTCCATATAGTTTTGTAATTTTATTTTCTCTTTCTTTTGGTGTTAAATCTGGATACATTTCTTCAAGCTCGAAGGTGGTGATAAATTTGATTTCTTCAGGAAGAATTGCCTTTATAGTTGGATACTCTTTTTCAATAAATGCTTCTGTATGTTTTATTGCACGATAAATTTTCTTTACTTCACTTTTTAATTTATCTATGTGTCGGTCTTTTTTTTCGATTACCTTTTCCCAATCCCATTGATCAACATAAATCGAATGAAGTTCATCCAACTCCTCATCACGCCTAATTGCATTCATATTTGTAAATAAGCCCTCATCACTTTTGAATCCATACTTTTTTAAAGCTGTTCTTTTCCATTTAGCTAAAGATTGAACGATCTCAATATCGTGAGGTAATATTTGAGCTGCATTGAACGAAACAATCCGCTCAGTTCCATTTAAATTATCATTGATGCCATTACCATTCTTAACCACCAAGGGTGCTGAAACTTTCGTTACATGTAAATTTTTTTCTAATTCCCGTTCAAAGTGCTCCTTTAATTTCTTCATTGCAATTTCTGTTTCTATTAAGTTTAAAAAGGAAACATATCCACGATTTTCGGTATTCACTTTTGTCATTCTTTGTTGCCCTCCCGAGTTTGGATAACCTAGTTTGTGAAGCAGTTCATCATTGAAACTAGTTTACAGTTTATGTAAGAGGGCATGGGTAGTTGACTGAAAATTATAATTAATAAAGATGTAACAGTATTTTAAGAAATAAATAATAGGCAATTATTTTTAGTTCTTAATTAAAGAGTTAGTGTTGGAAGAACAAGTTCTTTCCATTGCGCTACAGCCACTCGCCGGATACCACGGGGAGGAACCTGATGGTTATTTTCACTATCCGTGAAAAAACCTACCTCCTCGGCTACGCCTGCATGAGTCTCAGCCTTTCCTCTACTTTCCGCAGGTGCCCGAGTGGCTTTCGCTCCATTCCACTTAGTTATTATAATAGTATGTATATGCAGAATTAATAACTCTATTTAAAACAAAATACCCGAATTATTAGGCGAATGATTCATTAAAATAATCACCTAATAGTTCGGGTTTATTATTGACAAAAATATTACGTCCCAACCTCAAGAAACTTACGTATGTTTTAATTCCTTTTTCCATACTCTTGTCATGATAAAGGTGACAATACCTATAATGACAACAAGCAATATACTCAAGAAGAAACCAATTCGTATACTTTTTTCTATCACGACACCACTAATTGCAGCAGTTAATAACAATACCCCAGTCCAAGCTGATATTTTGTCCTTCACATGCATTTCAAGTATTTTCATTGAGGACAGTATAATAAAGCCCCAGTTATACATCTGTAAAATACCCGCAGCTGTGGTAATATACTCATAAATTTTACCTGGCAATAGTAATGCCGCAATAATGGAGCCTGAAAGTCCAATAGTTGCCAGTCCGAGTGAAGCAAGTGGAGTTTCTTTCCATTTTATTTTTTTTTCAAAGATGGAAGGAGCATCTCCGCTTTTTGCTAAGGTAACTAATAAATTTGTTACAGCAAATAATGAAGCTGTCATCGTGGAAAAGCCGGCAGTAATGATAGCTGCGTTAAAGACGTGTGGGAAAAAGGATAAATCGTATTCTTTTAACGCTGTCACAAATGGACTTTCTTTTTCATTAATGGCTTCATATGACACCATGCTAATTGCAAGAATCATTGAAATCACATAAATTATCGTTAGGACAATTAACATTACTTGACCGGATTTTGGGGCATCTTCTTTGTTCTTTAACTGCATAGACATGAGCCCTATTGTTTCGATTCCACCATAGGCGTAGAAAGCATATATGAGCGAAGACCCAAATGCTCGGTAGCCCTCTGGGAAAATCTTATCAACTGTATTTGGAAAACCTGGTTGGTTATCAGGTCCTCCCGGGATCCACCCTAGTAAGGCTGCTCCGGCCAAGATGATAAACATGATAATGGCAGCTGTTTTCGTAACAGCCAGTATATTTTCTACTTTATCAAAGCCCTTTGTTCCAAGAATTACAACAATTATGGATAAAATGGCATATCCTGTTGCAAATATCCATAGAGGCACTTTAGGAAACCAAAACCTTGATAGAATCGATAGGGCAGTCAATTGACTCCCCATAATAAGTATTTTGGAACTCCAGTAGTTCCAGCCACAGCCAAACCCTGCCCACCGCCCAAAGGCTTTTCCGGCATAATAACAAAAAGAGCCTTCTTGAGGGTCCTCTGCTGTCATTTGAGCAAGAAAATGGAATACAACATATGTACCCAAGGCAGCCAGTAAGAACGATATAACAATGGCAGGACCTGTGATTTTAATTCCAATGCTTGAACCAAGGAAGTAGCCGGTTCCGATTGTACAACCGATACCGATAAGTGATAATTGCCACCACTTTAAATCTCCTTGTTCACTGCCACTCTGTTTACCTCCACTACTTGTCTGACTACAGCTTTGTTGAGTCATGGTATCCTCCTAAGGAGCAAGATCAAGCCTTATTCTACTGCAACTTTTGCTCGCCATTTGGTGTTTGAGCTGTTTCATTTCTCTTGTCTTTTTCAGAGCCATAATGGAAATTTGTCAGCTTTCCCGTATCTTTAGGTTGAAATGTATTTTTATTTTGCATGTTTATTCCTCCTTAATTTTTGAAACCTTTTTGTAAGCTTTGTTTATTACGACTAAAATATACAATTTGAAAAAAGTAAAAACTTACTATATTTCATTTTTCCTTTTTCCTCCAAGTAATTAAACTTGATAAGACTGTAATTTATATAAAGGAAGAACATTGAAAGATATAGATCTTTTAACATATATTGGCCGTTTTGAAAAAATTGATATATGTACAAGATATCAGAAGAACTTTGATTCCATGTAATGTCACAGCCATACAACAAACACAATTCCCAGAACATCATCAAACAACTAATTTCAAAGCATTCTCCTTCTTAATAATAGGTCAGTACAAGGCGTGTATGTAATGCACGTCTTCTTTTGTAAAGACTGTCTTCGTATAGACTGTTGCTTAGCGTAAAAATCCAAAAAGCCAGATTTTTACCTTAGCATCTGTTACTACGGTACATAAAGAGAATTGCTCTTTTCCATTTAACCTCAATCTGGTTCTACTCCCAGAAGGATTGTACTAAAAGCAACAAAGTTTTAGAAGAGAGCTTTTGTAAATAATTGGTTAATTGAACTTCTCATAAACTTCTTCTAATATCACAACATAATACAAGACATTTTTAGAAAGAGAAAAGGTGGTTACAATGAGTAAATTTGTTATTTTAGTAACGCTGATAATGAGTTTAAGTGCATGTGGTGGCAATGAAATGAGTGGAAAAGAAAAAGACAATCAAACGGGTGCGAGGAATGTGTCAACCGCAGAGGAAATGAGCTTAACAAACAATGCGATAGCTAAGCGGGCTAAGCAAAAGATAATAAAGTACGATGAGATAAATGAAGTAATAGCCATTCATAATGATATGCAATTAATAGTTGGGTTCAACGTAGAGAAAATGCAAGAGTTTAACGTAAAAGAGATTGAGGAGCGTGTTAAGAAGGACTTGAAAGAAGAGTTTGGTAAAGAGTTAATTATGGTCTCTCATGATAGAAAGATTTTGATGGAGCTCGAGAAGCTAATTCAAGAAGAGGAGAACCTTTCTGAAAAAGAAATTAACCAAAGAATGCAACAGATAAAGAGTTTGTCTAAGGAAGTTACTTTATTGTAAAGAGAGGAATGACGTATGTCAGGAAAAAAACAATTAACAAAAGAACAACAGGATTATCAAGACTTTCAGAAGGATCGTGAATTTAAGAGACCTGTTGTAAAGAATTGCTTAAAAGCATTTTTAGTTGGAGGAATCATTTGTTGTATAGGTCAGGCAATATCGTTATTTTATATGACTTTTTTTGATTTTACTGAGATGACTGTTGGAAACCCTACTGTGGCCACCATGATTTTTATCTCTATGCTTCTCACTGGGTTTGGTGTTTATGATCATTTAGCTCAGTTCGCAGGAGCTGGTTCAGCGGTACCTGTTACTGGTTTCGGAAATGCTGTTATTTCTGCCGCGATTGAACATAGGACAGAAGGATTTGTACTTGGTGTGGGTGGTAATCTATTTAAGTTAGCCGGTTCCGTCGTATTGTTTGGTACGTTTTCTGCCTTCGTAGTTGCACTAATTAAAACAATCGTACTGAAGCTAGGAGGATTGTAAAATGGGGAAAATGAAACGAACTTGGATGTTTGAAAATAAACCCGTCATTCTCTCTTCTGCAGCAGTTGGTGGACCATTTGAAGGGAATGGAAACTTGGCAGAAGACTTTGATATCATACACAAGGATACGTGGTTAGGTGAGGATTCGTATGAAAAGGCACACCGTGTATTACTGGAGGAAGCAGTAACAACCTCCATTCAAAAGGCTTCCTTAAAGAAAGACGACATCCAGTTTTTATTTGCAGGAGACTTAATTAATCAAATTACGCCTTCAAGTTTTGCTGCAAGAACTCTTGGAACTCCATATTTTGGTTTATTTGGTGCTTGTTCAACCTCAATGGAGGGACTTGCATTAGGGAGTTTTGTAATTAATCATGGTGGGGCAGACTATATCGCTACAGCAGCATCCAGTCATAACTCAGCGGTTGAAAAGCAGTTTCGTTATCCTACAGAATATGGAGGGCAAAAGCCTCCTACTGCGCAGTGGACGGTTACTGGGGCTGGTGCTTGTATATTAGGACAAAAGGGAGAAGGGCCAAGGGTAACATCTGCTACGATTGGAAAAGTAATTGATATGGGATTATCAGATCCGTTCAATATGGGTGGAGCGATGGCTCCAGCAGCAGTAGATACAATCGAAGCACATTTTAAGGAACGGGGTATTGATCCATCTTATTATGATTTAATTTTAACAGGTGATTTAGGAAAAATTGGTAGAGAAGTGGCATTAGATCTAATGACAGAGCACAATATTGGAATTAAACCAGAACAGTTCCAGGATTGTGGACTATTAATTTATAAAGAAGATCAACCTGTCATGGCAGGTGCAAGTGGAGCAGGCTGTTCAGCCAGTGTGTTATATGGACACTTATTAAATCGGATGAGAAAAGGGGAACTAAAACGTATATTAGTCGTCGCAACAGGAGCATTACTTTCGCAAATTACGTTTCAGCAGAAAGAATCAATTCCTTGTATTGCTCATGCTGTCTCCATTGAAGCAGGAGGTGAAAGCTGATGATTGCAACATTTTTTTGGGCCTTTGTCGTAGGTGGAGCGATTTGTGTAATTGGACAGATTATGTTGGATGTATTGAAGTTAACACCGGCACACACATTAAGCACACTTGTGGTTACCGGAGCAATATTAGATGGATTTGGCTGGTATGAGCCTTTAATCGCTTTTGCAGGTGCCGGTGCAACCATTCCTATCACAAGCTTTGGGAATTCACTCGTTCATGGAGCACTTGAAGAAGCATCAAAGCATGGAATAGTTGGCGTACTAACTGGGATGTTTGAAGTGACAAGCTCGGGTATTTCAGCTGCTATCATCTTTGCTTTCATCGGTGCATTAATCTTTAAACCTAAAGGATAAGAAACTTCTTTAACCCATTAACGCAGTGGGGGTCAGGCCCCCACTGTGTTAATGGGTTAAAGTGTTTGTGGAAATTAAAATTTCCACATTTGTCTTAGGACTCTTGTCCATTCAGGCTAAAGAGAGAATACATATGATAATAAAGAACAAGGGTATTGTTCAGTATAGATTGCTTTAATTTGGGTAGATTAAAGCAGTCTTCACAAGTTGTTTGGATCACTTCTCTTAAGGTTTACCTTTATGCTTATTGACCTTCCACTATGGAAGGCTTTTTCTTTCACAGACAGTAAAGCGAAGGGGGACAGATGCTTTATTATGTGGGAGGGAGATTTTGTCGAACGAATTGTAGGGTATACGACAAGAGTAGACGTTGATTATGGCAGGTTTCGTCAAGATTTTTTAGAGACTTGTCCTATAATAATGAAAGTAACGCTTCGTATACTACAGGCACATTATGGTTCATGAAACTTTACGAGATATGGACATAAACTAGTAGGAGACTACGAATCATGTAGTAACGAAGGAAGAAAACAGTATCTAAAGGAGGAGAACAAAATGGGATACATATTGCCAATTAATAACTATCAGTCACAGCAATACGCTAATAGAACATCCAATCGTGCAAACACACCATTTATGTTACCGCCGGTTTTTAAATCAGCCATGATTCGAAAAATAAATGATTCTAATCGTGAACAAACTGAATTTGATCAAATGAAGGAAGTTATTATTCCAAAACATACACATAATAAGAGTCAAACAAAGCCAAAGGTAAACTATGAATTAATCTCAGCTATTACTGGAAAAGGGATTAACTTTCATGAAACAATTTAGAATACAAAGAAGGAGAAGCTAATACTTCATAACATGAAGAGCTTCTCCTTCTTTGTATTCTGCAAATAAACAATCCTGAATACGATTGATACCGTGAACTTGCAATTGTCCCCTTAGCCATTTTTCATCAAAACCGGCTTCTTCTAAATTATCCTTTACAATCTCACCATCTAATACAAACGCCATAGGTAGGAAAACTTGTTCTTTCTTTAACTGTAAATCACTTCTAGTTGGAGACGCAGCAGAGGAAGATTTTAATACACTAACCGTTCCGTCTGTTTCCAAAACGGCATATTCTACTTCTTGAATAGAAAAAACATCCTTCTTACGTAATAGAAGTTGAAGTTGATCAAGATCTAGTTTGTTTTTCTTTAAGGCTTGGTAGTTAATATTTCCTTTGTGAATGATCAGAGAGGGTTTTCCTTCTAATAAAGACCTTGTCCGTTTAAATTTTTGAGTAATCATTTCCGTAATGTAAACAAGTGCTCCCCATATGAGTACAACATAAATAATTTGCCATGAAGTAATGTCCTTCTCATGTATGGCACCACCCACTAATTCACCAAGTGCCAGTGCTGAGATGAAGTCAAATGGAGTTAGTTGATTAATCTGTGTTTTACCGAGAATTTTTGTAATGGCCATTAGGGCTACATAACCAACTACTAACTTAATCGCAATGCCAGCAAAATCCATGTTATTCATCTCCTTTGTTAGCATACCCTTACTTATCATGTACTGGAACATAGCGAAATATGAGTGAAGTTTTATTGCAGATAAAAAGACTGTAACAGGACGTTACAGTCTTTCATCGCTTCTTTATACATTTTTAACCATCGTCACATGGGGAATACCAGCATCCATAAAGATTTCTGAAACCGTTTTGTAACCAAGCTTCTCATAGAAACCTTCAGCATGAGTTTGAGCATTTAGTTTTAATTTAGTAAAACCTTGTTTCAACGCAATTGATTCTAGTTGGTCCATGACCACTTTGCCAAGCCCATGACTTCTGTGAGATGACAAAACGCATATTCTTTCTAGTTTTCCAATTCCCTCATAGTCTCGTAACCGTCCTGTTGCAACAGGCTTGTTATCATCATAGACAACTACATGAGTACACACATCTTCGTATTGATCAATTTCTTCTTCTTCCGGAACTTGTTGTTCTTCGATAAATACTTCTCTTCGAACTATAAGCGCATCTTCAAACTCAGTTTTGTTTGTCACTACTTTAACGTCCAATTATTAACATTCCTTTCCTAGATGGAATGTCTCATATACTGTCCAAGAACCATTTTCTAATTGATATAAGAGCTGGAAGCGATCAACATGTTCTTGATGATTTACATCTAACATTTTCAATGAGCTTAGTACATCTGAATGTTCATCGTCAGATAAGTTCTGTCCAATTGTAATATGTGGAACATAAGCGTATTCACGATCAATTGGAAATGGACCAGCATGCATACGATTGTGAAGTTCCTCTAATTCTGGTGTTGGTTGAACACCAAGGTAAATAACGTTATTTACAGGGTGAAATGAACTCACTTTATAAACATTTAATGAAAAGGGATTTACATCTGAAGCAATTCTATGTAGTTCATGAACAATCGTTTTTATCGTATCCTCTGATGTCTCAAACCCACTCTTCAGTGTTACGTGAGGAGGAATTAAGGCATAACTTGGGTCATAACGCTTTCGATAAGAGTTTGCGAAATCTTGTAACTTTTTTGACGGAAATAATGCAATTCCATACTTCATTGAGTTGCCCTCCTTTAAAATGAATAAGACGATGTATCTAATAAATAGGATATGTAATATTATACCAAAGAACAACCTTAGAAATAAACTAATCGTTCAGTATGATTCGTAGTGCTTGAATTAGATCAGGCTGCCAATAAGTCCACGTATGATCACCTTCAAATTCTTCATAGTACGCTTGAAAACCTTTAGCCTTAATTAAATCAGCCAGTTCCCGATTAGGTGTGAGGAAGTCCTTCACTTGACCATCTGTAGTTTCCACAGCAGTCTCACCTGTACCAATCACATGATAAAGCTGTAAGAGATGAGGTGAGGAGAATCCTTCTACATGATTTTTTACATATGAATTAATAAACGGTGACTGCATGACTACTTTACCAAATGTATGAGGATAGTGTAGAGCTGCAAGTAAAGATAGTGTTCCTCCGAGAGAATCACCCATTAAGACTCGGCCACGTCCCATCTGAAAAGTAGGAAGTGTCTGATCTAAATAAGGGATTAACTCATGAGATAAAAAACGAATGTATGCCTGATGCTTTTCTCCGTTTGGATGGTATCGACGACGCCTCTCTTCGACGGTTGGGTAAGGAATACCAACAACGATCGTGTTAGGAATCTCCCTTTCTTCAAGCAAATCCTCCGTTACTCTGGCAATTCGTCCTAGGTTAAAGTAATCCTGTCCATCTTGTGTAATGACTAGATGATATTTGTATAATGAAGAAAAATTTGCAGGTTTGTAAATGAGTATTGAAAGTTCCTCACCTAGAGAGGAGCTAGTAAATGTTATTTCTTCAACCGTTCCCTTCTTTTGTTCCATTAAATATTGCCTCCATTGCTATTTCATTCAAATTACTAATATTGTAACATAGAATTATGTTTCATACCCTTGGGAGGCACCGATTCATTTACCTTCTAACGAAAGAAAATATGGTGAAGCGTTAGTGTTTTGTTTATTTCAATAACCCCAAAAGAAAAATGTGATTGTTTACGTTTATCAGTAGGTGAACCTGGGTTAAAGACAATCGTATTGTTTACTTTTTTGGATACAGGAATGTGAGAATGACCAAATAAAAGAACGTCTAGTTCATTTCTAGAGAAGGTATTGAAAGCTCTAGTTTCAGTTGTACGTCCTTTCCCTTGATGCCCATGTACTAAACCAAAAGTATAACCGCCTATCTCTACTGTTTTTTGGTGGCCGAGTATCTCAATTAGTTCGTCATTGTCAACATTCCCGGCAACTCCAACAACTGTACAATACCTAGTTAATTGATGGTATAAATCAACAGTTTGCCAGTCTCCTAAATGAAAAATATAATCTGCATTTATGAAATGCTTTGTTAAGGTTTCAGGCAGACATTTAGCCTTTTTAGGCATATGAGTATCCGATAATACAATAATCCTCATGACTGAATTGAATCAATTTTAAAGGATTGAAGCGCCGTCTTACCTTGTTCGTCAAGTGCTGTAACAGTTAATAAGTAATCATCCTGTTGTTCGATAACTGTCATCTGAACGTGATCATTCCCACCTAAAAACCATGTGTCACCATCCCGATCTTGCTTTTCAAAAACAACATCAATATGAAGCTGCAAGCCAATATCGTGAAAATAACGGTCAAAAATTAGGCCATCTTCATTATTATTAAGTTCCATACTAACATTTTGTGCATACTGGCTATCTTGAAAGAAACTCTTTGGAATTCTGTATACCTGCTTCATAAGGAAAAAACCCCTCTCATATGTTCTACTACTAATATGAGAAAAAGTAGGAAGGGTTATGTAAAAACGTTATATTGAGTTGATTTACGTCTTTCATATGCCTCAAGTGTACCAAGTTCTTTATTTAAAAGGATTTCCATGTTTACCAATTCGTTTTTCGAAATAAGTGGATCAGAATTGGACCAATTGACTAAATAAATAAAATAATAATCTTGTATCTGTCTGAAAATGACGGTGGAATTTGGACAATAATCGAACATTGCCTTTATATTCTTTTTCTTTGTATATCCCCAATCTGTAAGTATCATTGTTATCACCTATAAGAAGTAAACTTTACATTATCTTAATAGATATAAAAGAATGAAGATACAATGAATTATTGGAAGTTCCATCAAAAGCTTGTTTTGCTCTTACTGAGTGTATGGGTGTTTTTTGGGTATACAGACAACATATTTTGAAGTGAAAACGTTCTAGTTGTTTTTCGCAAGGAACAATATCCCTGGATAAATTGAGGAGTTACTTTTTTTATATAAATCACTCGATGAGACAAATGACCTGATGCTGATTGATAGATAATTTCAGCAGGTTGATTGTTTTGATACATTTTTAAAAAGGTTGGATAGAAATGATTCATTTTATTCACCTCATTTACACTATATACGAACACTAGTTCTTTTTCAAGTGTTTTAAGAATATATGTTCTCCTTTTGGTTAGTGGTTATTATTGACATAATTTCATAAGTTAGATATAGTATAAGTACATTACGACTTGTTAGCTCAGTGGGAGAGCACAACCTTGACAGGGTTGGGGTCGGGGGTTCAAGTCCCTCACAGGTCATCTGTTAAGCTGAAATCTCTGTACCAATAGAGGCTTCAGCTTTTTTATTTTCATGCAAAGTCACGCTCTTATTTCTATATTTATTATTGAAAAATAAGTGAAACAGCAGTAGAACCTATAGGAATCTACTGCTGTTTTTTTTATAACAACTGTGCAGTTTAACGGATTTCATAGAGGGTGAATTCATTTAGCGTGTTTTAAGCTACAATCTTCTCATCTTAATAGATTAATAATAGGTATATGATTAGACGTTTTAAGTAGTACAAGGTCCATATGAATATGGGAAGAATGTAAACGATTTTGTAATTGACGGTAAGTGTGTGGACTTAGTTCTTGAAGCTCACCATTTTTATTGAAGTAATAAATTTTAAATAGAGATGAAAGACGAGTCAAAAACATATCGGCTTTCATACCCGCTCGTTCGAGATAATCGTTATCGAATTCTATAATACCCAACATTTCTTTCGCTTCACGAATGACTTGTTGCATTCCTTCAACGACAAACGCCTCGTAACCTTCCACATCAATCTTGAATAAAATTCGTTCCTTTTCTAAATCAAAATTTCGCAGTAAAGTATCCACTGTTATGGTTTGAACAACCTTTTTTTCCACCATTGAAGGATAGATTGCTCTCCCTGAAGATGTACCAGACCAATTTTTATCTACAAAGAAGTCCTGACTTTGTTGGTCCTGGTTGGAAGCAAAGGCATGTAGAATGTTCATTTGAAAACGATTGGGATGCTCAGATTGTGTGCGCATTATATATTCAAACAGCTGTTCATTTGCTTCTATACCAAAAATTTTAGTCGAGTAAGGATACTGAACAGAAAATAGGCACTCTCCATAATTGACGCCTATATCTAATACGATGGAAGGGTAAAACGAGGAAACAGATTCAACCCAAAATTTTAATAATTGCTTTTGTGTAATACCATTACTCACCAATAGAGCACGTCCCCTATTTTCATTCGGATTAACGTGTAAATTTAGTGATGAGGGTAACTGAATAGAGGAAGGTAGCTTATTGATATTAAGTGTTTTGTACTTTAATAAAAGTCCAATATTTACTAGATATTTCCAGGTTTTAGGGTTCATAGTCCAAAAATTTGTGTATGAAGTTAACGATTTAGAAGATCTGCTCATGACAAGTCACTCCTTTATCAATGTTAGTCATATCATAGCTTATGTATATTAAAACATTATGAATAATGAATTAAGAATTATTATATAAGATGTAAAACATTAAATTTCTATTTAATAATGTTTTTTAATTGAATTTTACAGCAAATTCATATTTAGATAATATAAACCCCTTAAACTATAAATAAAAAGAAAAGGAGATATCATATGAACTCAAAATGGGTCGATAACTTATATCAATTGGAATGTGCTATATTTCTTTCCCTAAACAAAAGCTTTGAACGATCAAAGTTAAATTTGTTTTTTCGCATCGTTACTCATCTTGGTGGTGCAAGCATGACGGTTGGAATAACATTAATCTTGATTATTATGCTAAAGACTCCATATCAATTATGGGCGATTCAAAGTGCTACTTCTCTCTTGGCAAGTCATTTGATTGTTGTTTTATTTAAAAAAATCTATCCAAGAAATCGTCCGTATCTCACAGTTCAAGATGCTAGAGTCGTTGAGAATCCGCTAAAGGATTATTCGTTTCCTTCCGGTCATACGACGGCAATCTTTTCTATCGTGACTCCTTATGTCATCCATTTACCACTTATAGGAATAATATTGTATCCCATTGCTTGTTGTGTTGGTTTATCCAGAATATGTTTAGGTTTACACTATCCCTCTGATGTTTTAGTCGGTTCCTTAGTCGGATCTCTATTTGGAATTCTTGTCGTTTTATTGTCGGTATAACTAAATTGAATCGTAAGAGCAGGAGGATACGAAAATGAGAATTGCTATTTTCACGGACACCTTTACTCCTCAAGTAAACGGAGTAGCCCGTACGTTTCAACGATTTGTAGATTATCTAGAGGACCAAAATATTGAATATAGACTTTTTGTACCAGAGACTGAAGAGGATCTATACTCTAGTCAAATCCATAGGTTTACAAGTTTACCCTTTTACCTGTATCCAGAATGCAGATTAGCCTTCCCCAATGTATTTCATATCAAAAGGGAACTTGAACAATTCAATCCTGATATTATTCACATCGCAACTCCGTTTAATATGGGATTAACAGGACTGTTTTATGGAAGAAAACTAAATATTCCTATGGTTGGTTCATATCATACTAACTTTGATCAATATCTTCGTTATTATGATTTACAGTTTTTATCAAAGTGGATTTGGAAATATATGAATTGGTTCCATCGTTCTTTTGATATAAATTTCGTTCCTTCCTATGAGACAAAAAAAGATGTTGAAGGTAAGGGGTTTTCTAATGTACATATTTGGAGCCGTGGAGTTGATTGTAATAAGTTTCATCCTCAATTTTCCCGAGAGGACTTTAGAGAACGATATAAAATTAAAGAACGATATATACTTAGCTTTGTTGGGCGCTTAGCTCCAGAAAAAGATGTAGATGTATTAGTAAAAATTGCCGAGCAGCTACCATCTTATTTAAAGGAAAATGTTCACTGGATTGTTGCTGGTGATGGACCACTCTTAGAAGAATTACAAAATAACAAAATAAGAAATATGACACTAACAGGTTACTTGAAAGGCAATCAATTAGCAGAATTATACGCAGTATCAAATTTATTTGTCTTTCCTTCTTCCACTGAAACGTTTGGGAATGTTGTATTAGAATCACTTGCCTGCGGGACACCAGTAATTGGTGCAAAAGCGGGTGGTGTACAAGAAATCATTCAACATCATAAAACAGGAATCTTATGTGAGCCTGGTAATGTAAGTGAATTTGTGAGCAGTATTGAAGAATTATTGCATAAGACAAAGGTATTAGAAGAAATGGGAGTTGAAGCACGGAACTACGCCTTGAGAAAAACGTGGGATTCTATCTTTAAACAGTTGCTCTATCATTATGAGAATGTAATTCACATAAATCAGTTAAACCATAAAGTTTCAAATTTATAATAAATTTTTCCAATTGATACCCTTGTTAGTTTGATAGCTGTAGTGCAAATTAATGTGACTGTGAGTAAAATTCAATGGGTTGTCCAGTTGTAAAAAATTTAAATCAACAAATAATTTACAACTAGCAAACTAAACATTTCAGAATCTGTTTATCTAGCTGAGTTTGTATTTGTAGAACTATTTTAAATTGATTAAAAAGACCTTTCATCCAATACTTTGGGTGAAAGGTCTTTTTATGTCTGCAATTCAAATATTTACAAAAAGTAAATATTCCTTTAACACTTTTATAGTACATTAATACTGTGAAATTCTTATCATTCATTAGGATGTGTATTAGTGAAATGAATACAGCAATGAACTTACTAGAATTAAATAAAAGTTCAGTAGAGACCATTACTTTTTCTCATGTTTTTCAACCTATCATTTCTCTCCATAACGAGACTCTGTACGGTTATGAGAGTTTAATCAGGTGTAATAGTGTTCCAAATCCTGAATTACTTTTTTCACTTGCGAAGAATCAAAATAAGTTGTTTGAGTTGGACATGTTTTCAATTTTGAATAGTATGAATACGTTTGGGAAGAATTCTAGTGTTAGTCCAGATAATCACCAACTTTCGGTTAATATTTTTCCATCTACCTTTTTGGAATCTTCATTTATTTATCGTTTAGAAAAAGGGATGAGTCAGGGGAATTTATTACCTCATAATATTACTTTTGAAATGAATGAAGCAGAAGACGTATTGCATGTTAAGAAGTTGAAGGAAATCATAAAATACTTGAAAAGTATAGGTTGTAAATTTGCACTTGATGATTTAGGGAAAGGACAATCATCCTTAAGAATTGCATTAGAATTGGAGCCGGATATTGTTAAACTCGATCGATATTTTTGCATGGGGATCCATCAATCTATAAGAAAACAAAAATTTTTACAATGGATCACTTCTTATTTTAAAAGCGAAGGTGTTTTAGTAACTTTAGAAGGTATTGAAGAAAAAGAGGAATTACTTGTAGCTAGGCAGGCTGGAGTTGACATGGGGCAAGGGTATTTTCTAGGAAGACCAAGTTCTTTACTCTAATTCATAAAATGACTGGAAGGTGAATGTATGCAAACGAGTATCGGAGAAATTACTGATTCAATCAAAATAGTTACACCTTCCACTAAATGTGAGTATGTATATTCATTATTTAAGGATGAACCAGCTTTGGAGGGAATCGTTGTCTGTTTTGACAATCAACCGGTGGGATTAGTAATGAAAACTCAATTCTATCAAAAACTTTCAACGAAGTATGGATTTGACTTATTTATGAAGCGGACTATCGATCTTGTCATGAATAAAGAACCGTTAATCGTTGATTACTCTGTACCCATATCAGAAGTGAGTGCACGTGCTATGCTGCGAGAGCAAGAATTTCTATATGATTATGTGATTGTCACTAAAGTAGATCAATTAATTGGAATAGTGAGTATAAAAAATTTATTAATGAAATTAGCCGAGGTTCAGATAAAGATTGCTCGTTACTCAAATCCATTAACAGGATTACCAGGGAATGTTGAGATTGAAAGGGCATTACAGGAAGCATTAAAGCAAAGTCAGTATTCAGTTTTTTACATAGATATTAATGCATTTAAGGTTTTTAATGATACATATGGATTTAAATTGGGTGATGAGGTTATAAAAGAAACAGGTAAAATTATTAGTGAAGAAATTGATACATCAGCCAATCAACCATGCTTTGTTGGACATATTGGTGGCGATGATTTTGTAGGAATACTCCCCCATTATTCTTATCAAGATATTTGCCAATCTATCATAAATCGATTCGATCAACTATCCATCAAATATTATTCACCAGAAGAACTGAAGAGAGGGTATGTAAATGCGATGAATAGGGCAGGAATACTTGAGAATATGCCACTCATTAGTTTATCGATATCCGTGGTTCATAATAATTCTTATTCCTTTAACTCTGTTGAAGAATTAAGTAAGGTGTCTGCTGATTTAAAAAGGAAGTGTAAAGCGTTTAATAGAAGTGTTTGTTTAACGATAGATGAGGCTCTTGAGAATTCGTTTGTATAGGAAGATTACAAGAGATTGTTTGGGACAAAAAAATAGATTATTTGGAAATTGAACATCATAATACATTATCAAATAAGATAGATTGCTTGAAAAAGAGGCTGGGATATATATATTTTGGTCAATGATAAACCCGAACTATTAATAGTTTGGGTCTTTATTTGTTTTAAGTTAATTTGTTGATACTGCAAATACATACTACTATTTAAACCATAGTGGAATGGAGCGGAAGCCACCGACTCTTGCGGGAGGTAGAGGAAAGGCTGAGACCCCGGAGGCGTAGCTGAGGAGGCTCAGATTCCTCCCCGCGGAAAGCGCGTGGCTGTAGCGCAATGGAGCGAACTTGTCTTTGAACTCAACTCATTAATTAGTAACAAATTGAACTGGGAATAATTGTAGATAATGTTCGTATTCGAGGTTAGTTTATTAAGTATGTCTTAGCCTCTTTTAATTAGTAGACATCTAAATGTGATTAGTTTTTGAGCAGGATTTCTTCACATAGAATTTAAATAGGCTTAACAATAGATAGGTATAATTATTTTTATAGGTCATTAGTCATATATAAACTCGGGGGTCTTTCTTAATGAAGAAAAGGTTTAAAGATGTAATTACTAAGAATTGGAAACTAGCAACCAGATTAAATCTATTATTTGTTTCGTTGCTTGTGCTATCTATAGTTGCAGTAGGAGCAAGTTCCTATATAAAGGCAAAAGGAATGGCCATTGAAACGAATGAGAACAGGTTAGAGAGAGAAGCTGAATTAACAGGGTACATAGCAGAAAATTTAAAGTTTGTTTATGTAAGTGATGAGCAATATTTTATGCAACAGCTTGAGGGAAGTATTCGGACACAGCAAAATAAATTAAAAAAAGAAGGAATTACATCTGACTTTTTCTATATAAACAATGCAACTGTAACTCCATTTAAGGTTAGTAGTAAGGTGGATGTAAGCTTTGATAAAAAACTAGTAAATCAAATAGAAAAAACTAAAAATGGAATCATACATGAGCGAATAAAAGGGAAAGACTACACTGTCGTATTGAAAGAAATTAAAGAAATAAATGGAATTATGGTCATCCTTATTCCAACAAGTGTGTATATGAAATCAGTAAGTGAAATGGCATACAGTACATTGATTGTTATCACCATTAGTATAATCATTGCCCTTGTATTAACGAATTTCTTTGTAAGAGAATTAATAAAACCTCTAAATCTATTGGAAAATACTATGAAGCAAGCTCGTGAAGGTTATCTACAAAAATTACAAGATCGCTTTACATCAATACCAGAAATCAATTCATTACATAAAAGCTATAACAGTATGATAGATCAGATGAAGAATATGTTAAATGAATTAACAGAGACGACGATAGACCTAGAGAAGACAGGGGAGAGACTTAATAATTCCTCTCAAAATGCACTTACAAGTAGTCTTCAGCTTGTCACAGCTATTAATATAGTTAAAACAGGTGCAGAACAGACAGCGGCTAGCTCCGAGGTTAGTGCGACAAGTTCAAGGAATCTAAAGCTGATGATTGAAGAAATGCAAAGGAACATGAAGAAGGTGTTTGAGAGTTCGGGAAATATGAGTTTAGCGGCTGAAAGTGGAGAGAAGAATAATGAAAATTTAATCTCAACCATACATTTATTTGAAACTGATTTTGAACACCTTGCGAGTACGATTCATCAAGTTAAAGAATACTCGTTTTCAATCACAAATCTTGTAGGGATGGTAAAAAGCATAGCAGAACAAACAAAGCTATTGGCTCTTAATGCATCAATTGAAGCAGCTCGAGCTGGAGAAGCAGGAAAAGGATTCGCAGTGGTCGCAAATGAAGTTAGAAATCTTGCAAACCAGTCTGCAAAAACAACAGAAGAAATTACAAAGGCAATCGGTAACCTTGAGAATCTAACATCTGATGCAACTGAAGAATTTGATCAGATGCATGAGAGAATAAAGTCAAATTTGACCATGGCGAATGATTCAAAGGTGACATTTGATGGGCTTATGAAAGAGATCGCAACGGTAAGTGGCAATCTAAAATCTATTAGAAGTGAGTTAGCATACATTGATGAAACATTACCGCAATTGGAGTATGGTGCTACAAGTTTCTATACTGTATCGAAAGAAAATCTCGCTAGTGCAGAAGAGATGCTTGTAATTAGTGATACTCAAATATCTCAAATGGAAGATTCCAATAATATAGGAATAAAATTAAACGTTCTTGCGAAGTCAATTTCGCGAATCACGTCGCAATTTAAAATAGAATAGTGTTGTAGGTTGCTTGATTTACTCGTAACTAAATTAATAGATTTTGGGTGGAAGCAAGTACCTTACAGATTAACATAGTAAAAAGTGATGGAAATAGATTTCCATCACTTTTTACTATGTCCGTCCATAAAAACAGGAGAAATTCTATAGCATAAAGAAATAGTAAAGATAACAATATGTATAAATGAAGGAGAACAAGATGAGTGAAGTCTTTACGATAGACTGTGGTGAAATAGTATTAAGAGAATATTCCTTACAAGATGCGGATTCCATTTATAAAATTGCTCTAGAAGAACAGGTAACTAACTTTTTGCCTGACTGGAAGACTAGCAGAAAACAAAGGCATGAATGGGTGAAGAATTATGAAATCCCAGGAAATCAAAAATTCCTACAAGAAGTCTTTGAAGGGAAAGTGCCTACTGGATACTTAAGGCTAGGAATTATTCATAAAAAGACAGATACGTTTATAGGGTGGTGCTGCTTAGGTCCGAAAGAAGAGTTATCTGAACCTAATACTGAAATAGTCTACTCCATTACAAAAGAATATGAAGGACTGGGATTTGTAACGTTGGCTGTACAATCTCTTATCAGGTATATCTTTACTAAGACGAAGATACAGACAATCAATGCGTTAGCAAGAATAGATAACATAGGTTCTGTAAAGGTAATAAAAAAGTGTAATTTTACTTATATAGCTGATATTGAAATTGATAATCATTTGTTTCATCACTTTAAACTAACGAAAGATTCATTGAATCTTTACTGAAACTTCTTAGTTTGAAACATAGGCACAGAAAATGTGTCTTTTTTTTAGGCACAATAGAAAACCGTGTTGTTATTTAGAAACCTGAAGAGGCTCGGGGACAGATGGATTTAAAAGTTGTCCAAACAATGTATGTCTAAATTATTTAATAAAACCAATTCTTGGCCGAAGACAGTCATAAAAAAATAAATCGAACGAAAATCAACTTTCTTTCCAATATATAGTGAGTAAGCAAAAAGGAGGGAAGAACTTGAATGAAATCCCAGCGATACAAGGACTTATAAGCAGTATTCTTTCTGGTAATAAACAATCGTACGACGAGTTATACGAACATACCATTCACTATGTCTATAAAAACGTTCATTTTTTAATTGATGAAAAAGATGATGTCGATGATTTAGTTCAAGAAATCTACATTGAGTTATATAAATCGCTACGTCACTTCGATGGAAGCAAAAAGTTTAAGCCATGGCTGACAGGTATTATCATCAGACAAACTCAGGGCTATCGCAGGAAACGGTGGATGCGGATTCGAATTGTTAAAAAAGCAGAATCACATAAAGAAGTGTCAGACCTTGATTTTAGTAATGAAGTGATCGAAAAAGTCACCAACCAGCATGTCATTAATTTAGTGAATACTCTTCCTTACAGGTTAAAGCAGGTCATTATTCTCCGTTATTTAAACGATTATTCACAAGATGAAATAGCAAGCATCCTAGATATACCTCTCGGGACTGTCAAATCAAGAATAAATGCTGCACTGAAAAAGCTGCGTTCAAAAGAACAAACGGCATTGATCAAATTAGAGAGGGTGGGGAATTTATGATGGATATGACGAATCAGTTAAGAAAATCTCTTCAAGAAACAGGAAGCAATTTACATCCACCTGCTCATCTTAAGTCAAAGGTGATGATGGATTTTGATAATTGTAACAAGCGTCCATTTAAACATAAACTAGTAACTGCAGCTCTTGTAGCAACACTCGTTATTCCGACAAGTGCATTTGCCTATCAAACATATATTGCGGATGATTATTATGGATCTTTTGATAATATGAAGAAGCATTTTGCACATGTAACAATGGAGAGCTTCTTATTGTTGGATGCAAAATTGACTCAGGCTAAAGGTGATTTAGGGAGGGATGGTTATGCTGAATTTAAGGACCTTTTAAGTGTCATAACAGAGGCTAAGCTAACATACGGTGACAGGTATGGAAACATTGATTATGACACGATTCCTTTAGAGAAAGAAGAGGAATTGAGAACTACACTTACGGAAATTCAACCTTATTTTGATACATTAAATGGTAACCCTTCAAGTAAAGAAATTCTAACTTCAGAGGAATACAATACGTATATTGAAGCACTCATGACATATGAGAAAATTGTTGTTCAAAGTGGCTTGAATCCAAGTGTGAGAGTCAAAGTTGAAGACGTGAAAGAAGAACTTCAAGTGCCATTCCAAGATGCAAGAGACTTTATGGAATATGTAAACAACAAGAAAACTCAATGACAAAAAATTTAGTGTTCATTCACCAAATGGTTCATAGTTATAAGTGCATTTTGACCAAACCAAAAGTGTTTAGACAGATATATAAATAGAGGGATTTAGTCTGGATTCATTGTTAACGAGAATTCAGACTTTTTATTTTGCATAAAGAGCATTATTTAGAACATCAAGCAAATAATAGTAAAAAGGAAAAAAGGAGATATGTAAAATGGAACATAGCCCGAAGCTTGTTTCTTCTGAGGTAGCAGCATTATGGGGCGCCTTTATGCAAAATTCGATGACCCATTGTATCGTATCACATTTCTCAAAAGTTAATGAAGATACAGATATCACACCAATTATTCAAAATGCGCTGAATAATTGTAACTTTGTTATTAAAGAAGTGACTAAAATATTTGAAAAAGAAAATCATGCACTGCCACTTGGTTTTACGAAGGATGATGTTAATTTAGAAGCAGGTCGATTGTATTCCGACTTATTTGGACTTCGATATATAAAATACATGGCTGCAACAGGTACGGCCGCTGCATCAGCATTTTTGGAAGTATTAGCAAGAAACGATGTAAGAGATCTATTCTCGAGAACTTCACAAATGTTCATGCAACTTTATAACGATGCATGCAATTTATTATTAAAAAAAGGTGCATTTATTCGATCACCAACAATCCCGCCAATGGAAAAAGCTGAATATCTACAGGATGATTCTTTTTTATCAGGACTACTAGGAAGACATCGTCCATTAACTGTAGTTGAGATGGCGCATATTTCAAAAAACACAGAAACTAATTCAATTGGACGAACATTTATTGCGGGGTTTTCCCAAACTGCGCAATTACCTGAAGTAAGGAAATACATGGAGAGGGGAACCGAAATAGCTGCCAAACATGAAACTGTGTTTAGAGAGATTTTATTAAAAGACGGTGTACCTCTCCCAAGTTCATGGGATTCTACAATATCACAGTCAATTACTGCTCCCTTTTCAGATAAGCTAATGATGTTTCATACTGATAGTTTAAATGTTATAGGAGTTGCCGGCTATGGTGCAGCAATAGGTGCAAGTTTAAGAAAAGATTTAGGTGGTCACTATACTAGATTGATCGCTGAAATCGTTAAGTATGCAGAAGATGGTGCAAAATTAATGATCAAGCACAGATGGCTAGAGCAACCACCACAGAATGTAGATAGGGAAGCTTTAAGAAATAGAAGCACATAAAATTTAAGGGGACGTTTTTACAAAAACCCATTTTCCACTTGAGGGAAATGGGTATTTGATATTTGCAACTATATAAGAATAGAAGAATCTAATGTTAGTTTTGAGTGATAATAAAGAAGAAGGATACTTACAAAATAAATTAAGGGATGGTTAAAGAGTGTTCGATTATACTGTTACAACTAATAAAAGTATTGAAGAAGCAATAAATAGCATAGAAACCAGTTTGAAGGAAGAAAAATTCGGTGTGTTATGGATGTTTGATATTAAACAAAAACTGCAAGAAAAAGGGTTAGAGTTTGAAAAGGAATTTAAAGTACTGGAAGTTTGTAACCCAGTAGAAGCACAAAGAGTGCTAATAGAAAATCAGATGGCAGGATATTTTTTACCTTGTAAGATAGTCGTTTATGAGAACGAGGGAAAAACAAACATCGGAATGCCCAGACCTTCCTCATTAATTAGTCTATTGAATGACGAAGTGTTACAAGCTTTTGCAAAGGACATTGAAGATCGGCTCATTACCTGTATCGATAATAGTAGATAGTAAGTGTAACGGACCAAGTGCTATTGGTCCGTTTTATCTATCATAAATAAGTTTTATTAAAGTGTTGACATTATACCCTACAGGGTATAATATATGTCGTGTAAGCCGCACAACACTTAAAGAAGAACTTATGAAGAGGTAACCCATATGTTAATAATAACATTATTAGTAATCGGTATTATTGCGTTCATTATCTATAAGAGATATTATCCCGTTAGAGGGGTAGAATGTGGTACAATAAGCCCAACTGAACAATCTATAGAAATTGTAGATGTCAGAGATTATAATCAGTCTTATAAGAACCCAATTGAGGGTTCGATCAATATACCAATGGCATACCTAAATAGGTATTTTAGTGAGATATCAAAGAAGAAAATTCATATTGTTGCAGCGAATCATTTAGATATGAATATGAGTATTCGCTTCTTTAGACAAAAAGGTTTTAAGGTAATTGGTTACACGCTAACTGATTGTATGGAAAGATAAGAAAGGAGCAATTTTATTATGGAATATAATGAACAAATAAAAAATAGAGTAAAGAGAATGGAAGGTCAGCTACGAGGAATTCTTAAAATGATGGAAGACGGTAAGGATTGTAAAGAAGTTATCACACAGTTATCTGCCGTTAGATCAGCAGTTGACCGAACAGTAGGAGTCATTGTCAGCTCCAACTTAGTAGAATGTGTACTAGACGCTGAAAAAAATGGTGGTAAAACTGATGACCTAATAAAAGAAGCTGTAAATTTATTAGTCCGCAGTAGATAAAAAAATGATTGACAATCATTTTTTTATTCAGTAATATACCCCTATGGGTAATTAGGATGAAACTTGGAGGTTGATATAAATGGATGCAGATAAAATTCTAGACGCAAAAGGGTTAGCATGTCCGATGCCAATCGTCAAAACGAAAAAGGCAATGAACGAATTAGAATCAGGTCAAGTATTAGAAATCCATGCGACAGATAAAGGTGCAAAAAATGACCTATCTGCTTGGGCTAAATCAAGTGGTCATGATCTAGTGAAGCATGAAGAAGCAAATGAAGTGTTAAAGTTTTGGATTAAAAAAGGATAATATTTTTTTTGAAAATATGTATACCTATACAGGTATAAGTAATTAACTAGGAGGAAAACAAATGTCAGAGAAAAAACGTACAACAATTATTTTATTTAGCGGTGAGTATGATAAAGCAATGGCTGCGTATATTATTGCAAATGGTGCAGCAGCCTATGATCACGAGGTAACGATATTCCATACGTTCTGGGGACTAAATGCACTTCGTAAAGATGAGCATGTGTCAGTTAAAAAAGGATTTATCGAAAAAATGTTTGCGAAAATGATGCCAAGAGGCGCAGATAAAATGGGTCTATCTAACATGAATTTCGGTGGTCTAGGTCCGAAGATGATTAAAGATATTATGAAAAAACACAATGCTATGCCCTTACCACAGCTAATTGAAATGGCTCAGGAGCAAGATGTAAAGTTAGTAGCTTGTACAATGACCATGGACCTACTAGGGTTACATCAAGATGAGTTATTAGATGGAATTGATTATGCAGGTGTAGCAGCATATTTAGCAGATGCACAAGAAGGTAATGTGAATCTATTTATCTAATATTTTCTACATCGAATGGGAGGTAACAATAATGGAATATGTAAATTACGTAATATTTGCTCTTGTATTGTTCTTTATCATCAGACGAATCCTTCCAATTAAAGGAATAAACAATATAACAGCAGCTGAATTAAAAAATCAGCTTAATGATAAAAATAAACAGTATATTGATGTTAGAACTCCAGCAGAGTTCAAGTCAAATAATATTAGAGGGTTTAAAAATATCCCACTTCACTTATTACCACAAAAATTAAATGAGCTATCAAAAGATAAAGAAGTGATTGTCATTTGTCAAAGTGGTATGAGAAGTAGCAAAGCAGGTACAATTCTTAAGAAGAATGGTTTTACGCAAATAACTAATGTTAGAGGCGGTATGAGCGCCTGGTCTTGAAGAAATAAACTAGTAGGAGGAATTTAAAGTGAAAGAAATCAGCGTGAAAGAATTAGAAACATTATTAGATGAAGGTAAAAACTTAAACTTAATTGATGTTCGTGAAGTGGATGAAGTTGCTGCTGAGAAAATTCCAGGTGTGGTTAATATCCCTCTTGGTTTACTTGAATTCCGTATGCATGAATTAGATAAATCTAAAGAATACATTATGATTTGTCGTTCTGGTGGAAGAAGTGGCCGTGCTACTCAATTCTTAGAAAGTCAAGGCTACAATGTCATCAATATGTCTGGTGGAATGCTTGCGTGGGAAGGCAAGGTTGAGTAATTTTTTTTAGAGGAATTAATACCCTATGGAGTATAAAATGGAGGTTATAAGATGAAAGCAAACGAAATTCTTGATGCAAAAGGGTTAGCGTGTCCGATGCCGATTGTAAAAACAAAAAAAGCGATTAATAATTTAGAAGCAGGTTTTGTATTAGAAGTTCAAGCTACAGACAAGGGCTCTAAAGCGGATATTAAAGCTTGGGCTGAAAGTACAGGTCATCAATATTTAGGAACACTTGAAGAAGGCGATGTTCTTAAACACTATATTAGAAAAGCAACAGGTGAAGAGAAAGAGGAGCGAAAGCATGCTAAAGTTGCAAGTAACGATGACCTGCTGCAACGTTTAACGAATAATGACAATATTGTTGTTCTTGATGTTCGTGAATCAGTAGAATATGCTTTCAATCACATTCCAAATGCGATCTGTATCCCATTAGGTGAGTTAGAAGATCGTATGAATGAATTAAATAAAGATGCTGAGATTTATGTAGTATGCCGTACAGGTAACAGAAGTGACATGGCTGCACAAAAGTTAACTGAAAAAGGATATGAAAATGTCATTAATGTAGTACCAGGCATGAGTGGATGGACAGGTAGCACGGCGAGTGTCTAATAAAAAGTAAACGAATAAGGGCGTATGAATTCTTAAAAATAACCTACGCCCCCACAATAGTACTAATTCTTAAATTTTTTTAACTAAAATCATACCTTGGGGGGTAACAGGAATGACAGTAAAAGCAATGACTTCTAAAGAGGTAACGAGAAAGGTATTTGATAAAGAACCATTATTCATCTTAGACGTAAGAAACGAAAGTGATTTTGCTGATTGGAAAATTGAAGGTGAAAACTTCGACTATTTCAATATCCCTTATTTCGAATTACTTGATGGTGTAGAAGAAATCATGGATAAGATTCCAACAGATAAAGAAGTATTAGTCGTTTGTGCGAAGGAAGGATCCTCTGTAATGATAGCTGAATTCTTATCAGAAGCTGGTCTATCTGTATCATACCTTGAAGGTGGTATGAAAGCATGGAGTGAACACTTAGAGCCAGTTAAAGTGGGAGATTTAAAAGACGGCGGAGAACTATATCAATTTGTACGTATCGGTAAAGGGTGCTTATCATACATGGTCGTTTCAAATGGTGAAGCTGCAATTATCGATTCTACACGTATGGCGGATGTTTACCTTGATTTTGCAAATAGCATTAACGCTAAAATCACTCACGTATTTGACACCCATCTTCATGCCGACCACATCTCTGGTGGTAGAGTGATTGCTGAAAAAACAAATGCAACGTACTGGTTACCGCCAAAGGATGCAACAGAAGTAACATTTGACTATCAAGCATTAGAAGGTGGCAATGAAGTATTAATCGGTAACACAGCAATCAACATTCATGCTTTATATTCACCAGGTCACACAATTGGATCAACATCATTTGTAGTGGATGAAAAATACTTATTATCTGGTGACATTTTATTCATCGATTCAATTGGAAGACCTGACTTAGCTGGTCTTGCAGAAGACTGGGTTGGTGACTTAAGAGAAAGCTTATACAAGCGTTACAGAGAACTTTCTGAAGAATTAGTCGTTCTTCCAGCTCACTTTATGATTATTGAAGAATTAAACGAAGATGGAAGCGTGTCAGAAAAGCTAGGGAATTTATTTGCTAACAACCATGGGTTAAACATTGAAGATGAAGAAGTGTTTAGAAAGCTGGTAACTGAAAACTTACCACCACAACCAAATGCTTACCAAGAGATTCGTGAAACAAACATGGGTAAAATTAGCCCGGATGAAGATAAGCAACGTGAAATGGAAATCGGACCAAACCGTTGTGCGGTTCGCTAATTACTAGAAAATAAGGAGGATTATATGATGGAATCAACAAAAGTGCTAGATGCAAAGGGCCTTGCATGTCCGATGCCAATCGTAAAAACGAAAAAAGCTATGAATGAACTTGAATCAGGTCAAGTACTAGAAATTCATGCAACTGATAAAGGTGCGAAAAATGATCTGGCTGCCTGGGCAAAGTCTGGTGGGCATGAACTAATTAAGCACGAAGAAGAAAGTGATGTACTAAAGTTCTGGATTAAAAAAGGTTGATTATAAAGGGAACCCTATTGGTTCCCTTTAGTCAGATATAAGCAGTAAAGAGGAGGAAACATGATGGATTTTGCGTTTATTATTACCATATTTCTAATTGGATTTGTTGGCTCATATATTTCGGGAATGCTAGGAATAGGCGGTTCTATTATTAAATATCCGATGCTACTTTACATTCCACCATTATTTGGTCTAGCAGCGTTTACAGCCCATGAGGTGTCAGGTATTAGTGCGATTCAAGTTTTTTTCGCGACAATAGGTGGAGTTTGGGCATATCGTAAAGGCGGATACTTAAATAAGACATTAATCATTTATATGGGATCAGCCATACTAGTTGGGAGTTTTGTAGGTGGTTTTGGTTCGAAAATGATGTCAGAAGGCGGCATTAATGTT
Source organism: Bacillus sp. BGMRC 2118 (assembly GCA_008364785.1). Lineage (GTDB taxonomy): Bacteria > Bacillota > Bacilli > Bacillales > SA4 > Bacillus_BS. Next base: position 150,571 of record VTTJ01000008.1, read on the forward strand.
ATTTACGGAATTCTTGCATTAATTGCAGCTGTCATGATGTTTGTTCCGAAAAAGAACGTTGATGATATTCCATTTGATCAAGTAAAGTTTAACCCATGGCTTGCAGCAGTTCTTGCATTAATTGTTGGTTTAGGAGCTGGTATTGTTGGTGCGGCTGGTGCATTCTTATTAGTCCCAATTATGTTAGTTGTATTAAAAATACCAACTAGAATGACGATTGCTTCTTCTTTAGCCATTACGTTTATTTCTTCAATTGGTGCCACAGTTGGTAAAATTACAACAGGACAAATTGAATATGCACCTGCATTTATTATGATTGTTGCAAACTTAATTGCATCTCCACTTGGAGCCATGGCTGGTAAGAAAATAAATACAAAAGTATTACAAGTCATATTAGCTATATTAATTGGTGGAACCGCAATCAAAATTTGGATGGATATTTTATAAGAGATAAATGGCTAATGAAAGCAGAGATTGAGTGGACGAATAAGCGGAGGTGAAAAATATGGTAAAAATCACACAAGCTGCAATCAATTCGATTAAAGAAGAAGTGCAAGATATTATCAATGAAGGTAATAAGCCAATGATTCGTATGTCTATGGGCATTGGTTGAGGTGGGCCACAATTACGACTGACTCTGGAGGAGTCAGCTTTACCAAACGATGATATTATTGAAGAAGAGGGTATTCAATTTTTAGTTCATGAACGTGACCAGATTTACTTTGATTCTGCGAAAATTGACTACACGAAAAGTTTATTCGGAGGCGGACAATTTGTTGTTCTTCAAGTATAACAACATTACCTAAAATGAAGTAGATGACAAGAAGAAGAGAGGCAATTGCCTCTTTTTTCACTAAGTAGATTAAATAAAAAGAGGTATGATATATGGAAATCATTCAAATAGGGTCTTTAGCAATTCTATTAAAATGGTTGATATTAGGGGTGTCAGTAATCATAGGTGTGATGTACATAAAATTAAGAAATAAAGACAATAATGATTCTAAACTTTTACTTAATTTGTTAATGAACAGTTTATTTTTATCGTTTTTTATTTGGAAAGGAAGTTTGCTTTTCTTAGAACCCTCTCTTGTAATAAAGAGTCCTCTTTCCTTGCTATACTTTACAGGAGGAGATAATGGATTGATTGTGGCGTACATTTTATCTTCTATTTATTACTTTTATAAAGGAAGAACGATACAAAGGAATGATTTAACAAAGACAATTTTTGAATTCAGTTTTGTCGTTCTTGCTATGTACCATGTTCTTTCGGCAATTTTTTTAGATGGATTACGACTATATCATTTACTAATTGGCGTTTATTCATTACTTGTACTACTGTTTAGACTACTTAGTAAAAATGATAGCTTGCTTAGTATTTATATTTTCACTATTCTTTTTGGATTTTTAAATATTATTCTTTCATTTTTTATTGCTGAAAAAGAGTATTTATTTTTGTTTACATTCCAACAATGGTTTTACATTTTACTAATAGTTGGTTGTTTATATCTTTGGAATAAGGAGCGACTAAATGAGGAATCGTGTTAATCTAATGGTAATCTTAGGATTGTTAGGGATAATCGGGTGGCGAATTGTTGACTATGTATCAACAAGTGGTGAAAAAGACGTAGAAGAAGTGAGTGGAAAAGTTTTAGCTGAGGAGAGTAGTGAAATCGGATTGCAGGAGGGAATGAAACCTCCAAGCTTTGAATTGAATACATTAGATGGAAACACAATTTCACTTTCGGAGATGAAAGGTAAGAAGGTAATTCTTAATTTTTGGGCTACTTGGTGTCCACCGTGTAAAGCTGAAATGCCTCACATGCAGGACTTTTATGAAGAAAGCCATGATAAAAATATAGAGATTCTGGCAGTCAATTTATCGACTGCTGAGAAAAACACTAAGCACATTGGTGAATTCGCAAGTGATTATAAATTAACGTTTCCGATCCTATTAGACATTACTGGAGAAGTAGGGGATACGTATCAAGCGTTTACGATTCCAACAAGTTATATTATTGATTCAAACGGAATTATTCGAAAAAAGATAATCGGTCCAATGGATAAGGAAATGATGAAGGAACTAATAAGTAATATAGAGTAACGTAACTGGCATCCGAAATTTGGATGTCTTTTTTTGCATGATTAAGAGAAGGAGATTTTTACTTTATTTCGAATGTATAGTTATGACAATTTTTGGAGGACGTTATGAAACTTAAAATTATCCATACAAATGATTTACATAGTAATTTTGAAAACTTTGAAAGAACTACGACTCTCATTAAAGAATTAAAAGACGAGAATACCCTTTTGCTAGATGGAGGAGACTTTGCTGATTTTAAAAGCATTGAGCTACAAGGTACGCGAGGATTAGCAGCTATTGAATTACTAGAAAGTGTAGGCTATGATGCTCTAACAATTGGAAATAATGAAATGTTTAATGGTGTAGACACGTTAGAATACATGGCCAAGACGAGTAGGGTTCCATTTATCAGTAGTAATTTATTGAAAAAGGACATGTCAACGATTGAGGGAGTTGTATCAAGCACGATTATCGAGAAGAATGGAATAAAGATTTTTATTACAGGTGCTTCTCCAGACATGGGAGAGTTTAGTGAAGGATTAGGCTTATTTATGAAGTCCTATAAAGAAATGATTTTACAGGAAATTGAGAGAAATAAAGGGAAGTATGATATAGGGATCATTTTAAATCATGTCGGTACAGAAGCAGATGAAGTACTTGCAGGAGAACTTTCTGGGGTGCATGTTATTTTATCAGCACATGATCACAAGCTATTTGAGAAGGCAAAAGTTGTTAACAGTACGATTCTAAATAGTGCAGGATGTTATGGAGAGTATGTTGGAGTAGTAGAAATTGAAATTAAGGATGATAATGTAGAGTTACTAGATTCAAAGACAATCGCAACAAAAGATTTCCAGTCAGATGCTGAAATTCTTTCAATTCTGAAAGTAAACAAGGAAAAAGCAATAGAAGTATTAAGTAAACCATTATATCCAATTAGTAAGCCCCTTTGGCATGATGTATTAGAAGAAAATCCAATTACGAATCTTATTGCTGATGGACTAAAAGATTTATTAGATTGTGAAATCGGATTAATCAATAGCGGGATTGTGAATGCCGGTATCTTTGATTTTGTTTCCAATAAGAAATTAATAGAGGTCTGTCCGTCACCGCTAAATCCTACTTCCTTGGAAATGCAGGGAAAAGCAATAAGAGAGGCGATTGAAGCATCACTGGATGTACAAGTTTGTTTAGCTGATGGAAGAGGCCCCGGGTTTAGAGGGAAATTTGTAGGTAAATTACATGTCTCAGGAGCAACCATTCTACATAATGGTAAGAATGTACTAGAAGTAATAATTGGAGAAAAGCCTTTAGAGGATGATAGGTGGTACAAGGTAGCGACATCTGATTATTTGCAAAGAGGATCTGGTTATGAATCGCTTGCGGAAAATCAAAATCCTGTTTATTTGGCTGAGGAAATTCGCGATGTTATTAGGGAGTATGCGAGAAATCCAAGAGTTCTTGAAGAAGCATATAACAATCGTTGGAAGAAAAAGCTAGGTATTGCCATACAATAGTAGAGAGCAGAGACTAATTTAAATGAGGTGAAGAAAATGGAACTAAATCTTCAAGGCAAAACAGCACTAATAGCAGCATCTTCCCAAGGACTGGGAAAGGCAATAGCTGAACAGTTTGTTAGAGAAGGTATGAATGTTGTAATCTCGAGTAGAAATGAAGAGAAGCTAAATCATGTTACAGAGCAGTTAAATAAAATAGGTCCCGGAAGAGCAGTTTATCAAGTGGCAGACCTTTCGAACTATGAAGATATTAAAGGTTTGGTCAAACGAGCGATAGACGAGTTTGGCCAAATTAATGTACTCATAAACAATGCTGGAGGACCTCCTACAGGAACCATTGAATCTATTTCTGATGAAAAATGGCAAGGAGCATTCGAATTAAATTTATTAAGCTACATACGGTTAATACGAGAATCTTTACCTTATTTAAAAAAGCAGGGAGGAAGAATTATCAATATTGCATCTTCCTCTGTAAAAGAACCTATACCGGGGTTACTTCTCTCTAATACATTTCGCACAGGAATTGTTGGGCTTTCTAAAACGCTCGCAACGGAGCTTGCCCCTTATAATATTTTAATAAACACTGTTTCACCTGGAAGAATTGCAACGGAACGTATTGAGCAGTTAGACAATATAACGGCTCGCAATAATGGATTAACTCGGGAAGAAGTTGAGGCAAAAGTGAAGACAAACATTCCACTTGGACGCTACGGAGAACCAGAAGAGTTTGCAAAGGTTGTTACCTTCTTAGTTTCTGAAGCAAATGGGTATATGACAGGTAGTACATTCCTAGTGGATGGTGGATTAGTCAAATCCATATAGAATGTTGGTAAATGTTCACATTCATTCATGAAAAGTTCCCTTATAATTAGGCTAGTACGGTTATATAGGATATAACTCGTCAACACTGGAGTTATACAATGTGAAAAGAGGGTTTGAATGAAAAAAGTAAGTTTACTATTATTAGTAGTTGGGATTTTGGCAGGATGTTCGGGGGAGAAAGAAGGTCATGAATCAGGACACACGAGTGCTCCAATGATGATTGAGGTAGAAATACTAACTCCTGAAAATGTTACAGCTGACGAAGAGATTAAGTTGAGTGCTGAAGTTACTCAAGGTGATGAAACTGTAGAAGATGCAAATGAAGTAATGTTTGAAGTAAGAGCATCCGGGCAGGATAAAGGTGAAATGATCGATGCTCCTCATGAAGGTGATGGTATATATACTGCCGAGAAGACGTTTGAAAACGAAGGAACGTATATTGTCATTGCCCATGTAACGGCAAGGGATATGCACAATATGCCAAGTAAGGAAATTGTAGTTACGAAATAATCGCTAAAAAACGGCCAATGCTTCTAGCATGGCCGTTTTTCTATGCAGATTTAGTTTGGAGTAGCTTTATCCCCATAGTTATAAAGACAATACCTGTTAGCTTGTTTAGTAGACTTCCTGCTTTAGAGTTTCCACGTAGTTTGTTTGTTGCAATAGAAGAAAAGACAGCGACTACTGTACACCAGATACCACCTGTTATGGTAAACGTTAGTCCTAAAATCATAAATGGAAGTGGATTTACACCAGACGGATGAACTTGAATGAATTGTGGTAAGAATGCAAGGAAAAACAAAGCTACCTTTGGATTTAATACATTGGTTAGTATACCTTGCAGGAATATTTTTTTATGATCAAGCATCGGAAGGAGCTCCTGCTTCTTATTGGGATTTTTGTTTTGTAACATTTTAATACCTAAATATGCTAGATAAATAGCTCCAATGACTTTAATTATATTAAAAAGGAAAGCTGATTGCATTAAGATGATCGAAAGACCAAAAGCTGCTAGCATTGTATGAATGACGGAACCGACAGTTATGCCGAGAGCGGAGTATACTCCCGCCAAGCTCCCTTGTGAAACACTACGACTAATAATGTACATCGTATCTGTGCCTGGCGTTATATTAAGCATGATTGCTGTAAGTAGAAAAACCTCGAAATTAATTATCCCCATAATAACTATGACTCCCTTCTTTCTAAAAATTCTTATTATATAAATTAAGCAGACTAGGTGAACTAATTCTATAATAATTTACATATTTTGTCAATTTTGATTATATTTTTACTAAAAATTCAGATAATAATATTGACAACGCTTACATAAATTAATACTATCTTTATAGAATCAGAATTTATTACCTGGTACTAATATTAGGAGGGATTCCATGAACAGCATTTGGTTAGCGATTATCGGAACAATGGTTTTTGTATTAGGGTATCGTTATTATTCAAAGTTTGTGGCAGAGAAAATCTTCAGATTAGATCCTAATTTTGTAACTCCTGCACATGAATTTTCAGACGGTACTGATTTTGTACCAACTAAGAAAACCGTTTTGTGGGGACATCATTTTACATCAGTAGCAGGAGCAGCACCTATTGTTGGTCCGGCAATTGCTGTATACTGGGGCTGGCTTCCGGCATTATTATGGGTTATTTTAGGTACGGTATTTGCAGCGGGAGTTCATGACTTCGGTACACTCGTCCTTTCTGTCAGAAACAAAGGACAATCGGTTGGTACGTTAGCAGACAAGTTAATTGGTAAAAGAGCAAAGCTATTATTTTTATTTATCATCTTAATATTAGTATTGATGGTAAATGCCGTGTTCGCATGGGTCATTGCAAATTTATTTATAAAGTTCCCGGCAAGTGTAATCCCAGTGTTTATTGAAATACCACTTGCTATTTGGATTGGATATTCAGTTTATAAGAAAAAGGGTGGCATGCTACTTCCATCACTAGTTGCTCTTGCGGTTATGTATGGATCTGCGGTAGTAACGAGTATGGTTCCGGCACTTCAAATTGATTTAGTTAGTTATTTCGGTGGTGCAAAGAACACGACATTATTTGGATTAAATGGAATATCAATGGCCTTCTTCGTTTGGATTATCATTTTAATGGTGTATTGTTATATCGCATCAGTACTGCCAGTCTGGAAACTGCTGCAGCCGAGAGATTATATTAACTCTCATCAGCTTGTTGTCGGTTTAGGGATCATGTATCTTGGTTTGTTTGTATTACGTCCGGAAATTACGGCACCAATGACAAATCTTAATGTGGCTGATAAATCATGGCTTCCATTATTATTTATCACGATTGCCTGTGGTGCTATTTCAGGCTTTCATGGCTTAGTTTCTTCAGGTACTTCTTCCAAACAATTAAATAAGGAAACAGATGCTCGATTTGTAGGGTACTTAGGAGCGGTTGGGGAAGGATTCCTGGCGTTAATTTCTATCATTGCCTGTGTAACATTATTTGCAAATGTCGGTGAGTTTAAGGAAGCATATAGCAGCTTTAGTGTAGCTAACAGTGGTGGACTTGGAAACTTTATTAAAGGTGGAGCACAATTAGCAACAGGTATTGGAATACCAGTAGGAATTGCCGGTACGATTATCTCGGTAATCGTGGTGAGTTTTGCCGCAACAACATTGGATTCTTCTGTTCGACTCATGCGATATATTATTGCAGAATTAGGTGAGGAATACAAAGTTCCGGCGCTATCTAAGACTCATGTAGCAACTTCTATGGCTGTATTTACAAGTGCAGCATTAGTGTTATTACCTAAGGGACCGAATGGGTTTGGGTCAGGAGGATACTTGTTATGGCCACTGTTTGGTACGTCCAATCAATTATTAGCTGGAATTAGTTTATTACTCGTTTCAATATGGCTAAAACGACTTGGAAGAAACTATTTAGTTACCTTTATTCCAATGGTCTTTATACTCGTAATGACAGTATGGGCAATGGCGCAGCAAGTCATATTCGAATGGTCAGGATATGGCGGTACCGAAACGAATTTACTGTTATTTATTTTCGGTAGTGTCATCTTAGTTTTTGCCATTTGGATTGTCTTAACGGCCTTTAAAGAACTAAGTAAGAAGGATGACCCAACTAATATAAACACAACATTCTAGTCGAAAGTGGAACCTTTCAGGGAGGTTCCTTTTTCACTTTCATATTCTGTTAGAGAAGTAGGTGGAGCGATGAAGGGTCTTGATACGATAAAGAAATTCTTGCAGTTATATGATGAGATATTGTCTGTTCATCATCGGACCGAAATTTTAAGAGAACTACGTGATGAAGATGATTTATTTTTACTCTTATGTATGTCAGAAACACTTGGGCTGCCGAATCCTGCCTTTTATTATACGTTAGAATTGTACCCATACATTATTGAGAAGTTTCATGACTGGCATTTACGAATGGGAATGGAGAAATCACCATTGACAGGAATTCGCTGTTGTTAGGAGGGAAGAAATGTTACTTGAGAAGAAAATCTTATTTGTAGGAGGTAAGGGTGGAGTAGGGAAATCGACAAGCGCTGCAGCTCTTGCTTTACTTCACGCTAAAAACAAGAAAAAAACGTTATTAATCTCAACTGACCCCGCGCATAATCTTGGAGATATATTCCATAAAAAGTTACAAAATAAACCTACAAAAATCGTTGACTACTTAGATGCAGTCGAAATTGACCCAGAAGCTGAAACGAAGCAATACATCCAGACTGTTAAAGAGAACATCCGTGGTGTAGTTAAACCAACGATGAAGGATGAAGTAAACAGACAAATCGATTCAGCCAGTTCATCACCTGGTGCAGAGGAAGCTGCATTATTTGATCGAATGGTATCTATTATATTAGATGAAGGAAGTGCTTACGATTCGATTATTTTTGACACAGCTCCAACGGGGCATACCATTCGTTTATTAACTTTACCTGAACTAATGAGTGTTTGGATAAATGGAATGCTCGAAAGAAGGAAAAAGAGAAATGATAATTATACACAGCTATTAAATGATGGTGAGCCAGTGGATGATCCTATATTCAAAGTATTACAAAGAAGAAAAGATCGATTCACTAGCGTTCGAGAATACTTACTGGATCAACGCCAAACAGGATATGTGTTTGTTTTAAACCCGGAAAGACTTCCCATATTAGAAACTGCAAGGGCCATTAAGGAATTAAGCAAGTTTGATATTGATGTTCATTCTGTCATTATTAATAAATGCCTCTCAGAAGAAGTAGACGGCGAGTTCTGGAGAAAAAGAAAAGAAGTTGAAAAAGAATATTTTGGGCAGATCGAGCATGAATTTACTCAGCAAACAAAACTGTATATCCCGTTGTTTGAAACAGATATTAGCACACTTACTCTTCTTGATAGGTATGCTGATTATATAAGTGAATCGATGAAAGAAGTGGTCAAATGACCACTTCTTTTTAGAATAGATAGGAATGGGGAATTACTTAATCAGGCATGATGGAAATAATCATTTGAAGACGAATGAAAAAAGAACTATCTCCTGACTGAATAACAATATGGTCAGGCTTTGCATCCATAACTCTTCCTCTAAAACTGTCTCCGACTGTTTCAATGACCGCATTTTTACCAATGAGTGATTGGGCAGCTTGAACAACAAAAGGTTCAACAATTGTGTAAGATTGAATACTTGGCGTTGCATATGACTCTCGATAATACATGAAATCTCCTCCTTTAAAATCATCCATATACGGTATTCACTAGATGAAAGGAGGGTGAAAAAAAGTCTTACGTATTTATAGCACGTAAGACTTCATTGGATCATTATTGAGATTCTAATGCACTCACTGTTTGATTGCACTGTTGAAGAGCTGCTTCTACTGCGTTTAATGTTTCTTCAATATCTGTGCGATTTGTATCCTTCTCAACAGTTTGAAGAGCATTTTGTAAGCTTTCTCTCGCGTTGTCTAATGCTGATGCAGAATCCTGAACGTAACCTCTAGCATTTTTTTGCATAAATTGTCACTCCTAATATGTAGTTTGTACGTGCTTTTATAGAGTGAGCAACTTCCTTGAAAATATGTATGATAATGTAAAAAAGCCCCAATTGGGACTCTTCTATCTTACTAAAGCTCGATACGTATGAAGAATGAGAGGAACACTACATACAACAAATAAGATAAGACCAATAACTTGAATAACACCTTTAAGAATTACTAAGATTTCACCTAAAAACGTAAATCCTGGTACCGGAAACATCATAAACATAACTCCGACAATAAAACCATAAAAGAATGTGCGTTGTTTATCCATGGCAGTTCCCCCTAACTTTTATAGGCTTATCCTATATGTATGCATGTCAGGGAAAAAATAGTGGACAAAATTATAGGACATATTCACTAAATTTTTGTTAGTCTCAGTATGAGGTCTTTAAAATCATTTGGAATATGACATATTTTTCTGTGTTCTATTTCTGGTTCATCACATTTCAATTTTGTCTTCTAACGGCAAATGCATTAGCTCTTGATTTAGTCTACGGGTGAGCATTAAGTAGTACATCTTAAAATCAGCTCGTAATGACCAAAAAGGATGACCGAACGTTGCAGGTTTGTTTCCTTCAATAAAAAAATGACTGATCCATGCAAATGAATACGCAACAATTGGAGCTAAAAAAACATACCATATGACACCAGTAACAATAGCAATAACGAGAAAAATAAAAACAAATGAAGTACCAACAAAATGCCAAGTTCTTGTAGAATTTTTACTATGTTGCTTAAGATAAAATGGCCAAAATTCATCAAAGTTTCTAAATGGACGCATTTGGAAAAATCCCCCTTTTTAATCATTGTATGTGGCTAGTCTGAAAAATAATAAAAAAACTTTACCGAATTAATGCGATGGAGGACAGGCCCCCACCCGCGTAAATCGGTAAAGTAATTATTGGTTATTTTATTACCAGAAAAATAGACCAGCTAGAGCGATGCCGGCAATTGCACCAAGAGCAAGTGAATAGGCACCGTACCCACGGTAATAGCCTCCGCCGTAGAATCCATAACCAAAACCGCCTCTAGGTCCCGTTGGCTCTATAAAGACACGATTAGGGGAAACTCTTGAAATACGTCCAATATGCTCACGACCGTTATGCTCACGAATTCGAACAACTTTTCCTTGATATTTACAACATAAACCATACATATTTTGAGACAAGCTTCATTCCTCCTTTTTTTATACATAATAGAGTATGAGGAGTGGAATGAAGGGGATTGTACATTTGTCCATGTTAGGTCTTTTTACAAATAAATACACGAAAACCTAATTTCTCTTTATATTTGGTTGTTAAAGCCTCATGTACGTCCAACATATTGAATAGTTCTGGTTCAATGTGTTCACTCATATTGAACTCTGAATAGTCATTTTCCGAGTTAATCATTTGGTCTTCTGAAATCTGTATTGTTTCAATCTCTCCAAAGCCAGCTTTTCTAAATGTTTCCTCCCATTGTTTCTCACTTACTATATACGTAAAGCCATAAAATTGAATTAACTCCTCTTTTTCTTGTTCACTCAGTGGAAGAATCTCCGTCATTTCAATGAGTATTAAGGAACCACCTTTTTTTAATACACGGAAATATTCCGGTATCGTCTTTTCTATATTAGTGAAAACAGTTACGGACTCTGACAATACGATGTCAAAGTTGTGTGAATCATAAGGGATTGTTTCAGCATTGCCATTTACAAGGGTAACCGGGAGATTTAGCTGCTTAAGCCTCGCTGTTGCTTTTTCAATCATCGTTGAATGTGCTTCTATAGCATGTAAATGACATGGATAGTTCGAGGAAATATATGCAGTAGTCTGCCCAGTACCACAACCTACCTCCAAAATATTGGTCTCCCTACTAATTGGAAGCTCCTCAAAAATAGCACGTGTTAACCCTAAACCTCCTGGATGTGCACCACCGATACCTAGTATTGCTAATAAATCAGTATATGAATATGACATGGGTAATCTCCTTTACATTGTGATAAAGCCTAAAAGAGTGTTTTTCGAATAAACGAAAAACACGTTTGTCTCAAGGATTCGGAGGTTTCTTTTCTCAAATGGGTGAACTCTTCATCGCAAAGTACTTTTGAAGTTGACTTTATTTGATTACAAGAACGTTTTCGAAAAGAGACATACGAAAAAACCTGATAATAAAGGATATGCTCAAATTCTCGTAGTGCCAATGTGCTCGATAAACTTGGGAACTAGGTATTAGCCCTTCCAATATATGTACTAGATGAATAGTCTAGTTTTGAAAGCGATTAAGGAGGTGTAACCATGAGCGGAGGTTATTCTGGTGGATTTGCGTTAATCGTTGTGTTGTTCATCCTATTAATCATTGTAGGAGCTTCATATGTTGGATACTAATATTTTTGCTGAAAAAAAGTAGAGAGAAACATTTAAATTTTAAGAGGAGATGATTTCATGCACTACGGACAATGCGGATACCCAAGTTATGGCTACACAGCACCAGTACAAGGAGGAGGTAATGGATTTGTACTAATTGTAGTACTATTCATTCTACTCATCATCGTTGGAGCAGCATGGTGTTAGTAACAATTTAGTGCTCTAAAGGAGTGGGGGCCAGTCCCCCACTCCTTTAGAGTGTGAAAGTATGATTATTCTATTTTAATGCCAGATTTAGTAATATAGTAGAAAATGGAATAGGAGAGTGCAGTATGGAGAGTAGTATAAAGAGGCAGATATTTGCTATGGGTGGTGGAGGGTTTTCTATGGAGCCGGATAACCCATTGTTAGATCGATATATTTTGAGTCTACTTAATAAAGAGAAGCCAAGAATATGTTTCGTTCCGACAGCCAGTGGGGATGCAGAAGGATACATAAAAAGGTTTTATCAGTTTTTTGAAAAAGAAAAATGCGAACCGTTTCATTTATCTGTTTATGCATTACCTAATGAAAATCTAGAAAACTATGTGTTAGGTATGGATATAATTTATGTTGGTGGAGGAAATACCAAAAATCTTCTTGCTTTATGGAGAGAATGGGGAATTGATAAAATTCTAAAAAAGGCTTATCAAGAAGGTGTCATATTAACTGGTCTAAGTGCTGGTTCAATCTGCTGGTTTGAGGAAGGTTTAACAGATTCCTATCCAGGTAGCTTGAGAGAATTGAGTTGTTTAGGTATTCTCGAGGGAAGTAATGCTCCTCATTATGATGGGGAAGCAGAGCGACGTCCAACGTATCATGAGTTAATGTTGAAGGATAAGATAAAAGAAGGTCTTGGTGTAGACGACGGTGCAGGAATTCATTTTATCAATGAAAACATTGTTAAAGTAGTAAGTTCCAGGCCAAACGCAAGAGCATATGAAGTAAAGAAAAATGGAAATCTTATTACTGAAACGCCACTACTGACAGAGTATTTAGGCAAGCAATAATTCATATATACTTAACTATAGTCTAAGTCTCAACAGAAAAAGTATTATTCATCAATACATACGGGAGATTGTCCGATAAATGAGGGCAATCTTTTTTATTTATTTTCCACATTTCTCTGGAAATATATTGTAAAATATTCCAGTTGGTATTATAATCAAGGAAAATAAACCATTCAAATTTTCTTGAATGACTAAGAAAGTTTGATAGAGGGGTGAGTATAGTGGAACAGCTTAACTATTATGAGGTAACAACGTTCGAACAAGCAAAAGTACTTTCTAATGATTTAAGAATGAAAATACTAAGCTTGTTCCATGATGATAAATCGAGAACAGCAAAGCAAATAGCCGATCAACTTGAGATGTCTGCCTCAAAGATTCATTACCATGTACGAGAGCTAGTGAAGGTTGGTTTACTCGTGTTAACCGAAACGAAAGAGAACGCAGGTATTGTAGAAAAATATTATTTACCCATTGCAAAAGATATTAGGATTCGACTATCGCAAATTGAGGGAGAGGGGATTCATTTACTACATGAGCAAAGTCAAATTATTAATAATACGTTAAAAGAATATAAAACATGCTTCTTAAAAGCATTTGAGCATGCTCACAATGATCCAAGTAACTCAAAACCACTGTTCTTTCAAATGAGTAAATATATGTCAGTTGAAGAGAAAAGTGAGTTATATAGTGAGCTGAAGGAATTGAGTGAGAAATGGAATAATCGTCTTTCCAGTACAAGTAAGGATCCACATAGAAAGGAACACGGTTTACTTTTATCTTTATATGAAGTGATAGAGTAGGAGGAAAAACATGACAAATCAGAGTTTTAGAACATTTTCTGTTTTGTGGTTTGGTCAATTGGCATCTGTAATTGGGTCAGGATTAACTGGATTTGCATTAGGAGTGTGGGTATTTCAGGAAACTGGTTCTGTAACGTTATTTTCTTTTATTATAATGGCTGCTGTTGTACCAGGAGTACTGGCAGCTCCTTTTGCAGGCTATGTTGTCGACAAGTGGAAACGAAAGTATATTATGATTATTGCAGATGTGATTGCAGGGCTAAGCACGATGCTTATCCTACTTCTATTAATGCTTGATGCATTAGAAGTCTGGCATATCTTTTTAACTTCTGCAATTGCTTCCTTTAGTAGCTCGTTTCAATTACCAGCTTATCAGTCAACCGTTGCATTATTGGTTCCGAAGAAGCAATTAGGTAGAGCAAACGGTATGGTTCAGATGGCAGATTCCCTATCTATGCTGATTGCACCTATAGCCGCAGGTTTATTAATGGGGATTATAGGCTTAGAAGGTATTATAGTCATTGATTTAGTTACATTTTGTATAGCTGTTGGTACATTAGCAGTTGTGAAGTTTCCAGAGTTAAAAAAAGAAACGGAAGCAGTCAAAACAAAATTCGTTCAAGAAGCATTAAAGGGATGGACTTATATAAAAGAACGTCCTGCTCTTGTAGGATTATTGTTTTATTTTGCATTCGTCAATTTCCTATTAGGTTACTTGAATGTGTTAATTCAACCCCTAATCTTAATGATAAGTGATGAAAAATCACTAGGAATGGTTATTTCAATTAGTGGTGGAGGCATGCTGTTAGGTGGAGTGATTCTAAGTGTCTGGGGTGGCATGAAGGATAAAATGAAGCAATTCTTATTATTTGGAATATTAAGTGCTATAGGACTGAGTATTATGGGCTTATCATCATCGATTGTTCTCATTACATCAGGAATGTTCATCACACTTGCACTCATTCCATTTGGAAATGCAGCCGTACAGGAAATATGGCAGCGAAAAGTTCATGCTACGGTACAAGGAAGAGTATTTGCACTAAGAAGAATGGTAGGATTATCACTATCTCCAATTGCCTACCTGACAGCAGGACCGGTAACAGAAAAGATCTTTAATCCATTAATGAGTACAGATGGTTTTCTGGCTGATAGCGTTGGTGTCATTATTGGAGTAGGAGAGCACAGAGGAATCGGCCTACTTTTTCTTACACTTGGAATACTCTGGGTAATAACAGGGCTTGTTTATTACGCTCATCCACGAATCAGACACCTGGACCGAGAACTACTAGACGCAATTGATGAAGAAGCAGTAGAAGTTTCAACAACCTCATTACTAGAGAAAAAGGCTGTAACCGTAGAAGGATAATTTCACTTTTAACACAGTAACGCATTGGAGGCAGGACCCCCAATGCGTTACTGTGTTAAAATGTATGGTTTATGTACTAGGGAAATAAGGCTTTGCTAATTCGTAAATGTATCCTTCTACTGAATCTAAAATAACTGGATTATGGTCTAGCTTTTTCAATCTAAAGTATAATGCCGTTAAAAACTGCTTCCAATTAATAGTTTGATTGAATCCAAGATTAGACGGTAATGTTTTATACTCTTTTATTATTCTAATTTGGAATGAATGAATAAGATGATAAACGGTATCTGAATCAAGGTTTTGTAAAATTGTTAGTACAGCTGTAAGTAACCGTTCGGACTCATCACTTTGATAAACAGTTGCTTGGTAGGAAGCCTTCGTCAGGACAACTTTTAGTAATGATAGTAAGTTCTCATTTGACAGTTGTGTTTGTTTTCCCATTTCATCAATGGCATCTGCTATGTGAGCAATGCTGTGTGCCCATCCCTTACCAGGAACAAATCCTCGTACATCACATTCTTTATATGTATAAAGAATTAACGATTCTAGTATTTTTCTTATTTCAGATGTACTTAAAAATGAGTGTGTCACGTTGTATTGTAAAATAATCGCGATGACAAGACTGGAAAATGATCTTGTAAATACAGTGTCATTCTCGGTACTTCCTAGTCCATGAAATAGATAGTCACTCCCAAGCACTGTATCCAGAGTCTCCTTCAATTGCCTAGTAGAGAATATTCCTTTTGTAATAGAAAAGTAAAATGTACGATAAATAAGCTTATCTCGTAATTCACTATCGGGAGTTCCTATATAATTCAACATCGCTTTTAATACTGTTTCTATGTGTTCTTTTTCAATCTCCTCGTTGTTTCCAATTAGGTGTGATAAGTAGTGTTTTAGTTGTTGCTCATTCATGCCCTATCCCCTCCGTTACCACAATATTACATTTTTGTCAGAGAGAATACTAGAAATATTTTTGACTGAAATAGAAGTTTATTAACCAATCTCTGGTTGATTAATTATTTCCTCTTGTAAAGACTGTAGTAAGGATTGTTCAAAATTAGAGGAATATAAGCCCTTGATATCAAGGAAATCCTCTGATTTCATACAATAATGTAACCATTCATCTATCATAAACCAATCTTCATCTTTCTTATATGTACACTGATATAAAGAATATGGAATAGGGTCAGAAGTATTCATATACGTAATCGTTACTGCATTATTATTTTCTTCCACGTTCACTAGTTTATAAGGCTTTTCAACCAAATGACCATCTCCTTTTGTAGCAGTATTTCCAAAAGAAAGTATGTGAATACTTCTTGAAGGTTGTTTGAGTATAGCAGTGATGACAAAAAGTGTAGTTTAAATTCGCTTTAACCTTATTCGACATTTCTCGGGAAATACTGTCGAGGTTTTATAGGGGAATTTGCTTTATTACTCGAAAGGAATGGAGGCCAGTCCCTCGCTCCTTTAAAGAAATAAAGTCGAGAGTCTGGATGTTCACGATAAATTAAATTTAAAAATTTGAATGATAGTTTAGAATTAGGTATTGATTTTATTTGTAATCTCTGACAAAATATTGAAAAAGCAATGATGAGAAAAGTACAATATGATGGATCTTATACAGAGAGCTTCGGTAGCTGAAAAGAAGCGAAGAAACGCATGTTGGAAAATGGTCTCTGAGCTGCACACCGAGTCCCTTTGGGAGGTAGGCTGTGACGGGTTTTGGCATCCGTTAACAATGCCACGGTATCGAACTATATTGTTCCGTACCTGTTGAGACTAGTAGTGTGAGCTATTAGTAAATAAAGGTGGTAACGCGGTGAAACCCGTCCTTTAACATATTTTGTTAAAGGACGGGTTTTTTTATTTTTATCAAAAAGGAGGAAAAAAAAGATAGTACTTTACTGCTTTAGTAAAGTGGGGACCTGTCCCCCGGCACGTTAATGTGATAAAGAAAATAAGGAGGAGTTTGTAAATGGGAGTATTTATTGGAGGCGCATGGCCGTATGCAAATGGTTCACTTCATGTCGGTCATATTTCTAGTTTGTTACCAGGAGATGTTATTGCTCGATATTATCGATTGAAGGGCGAAAAAGTGTTGTATGTTTCGGGCAGTGATTGTAACGGAACACCTATTGCTCTTCGGGCAAAACAAGAAAATAAAGAAGTAAAAGAAATAACGAATCGATATCATGAAGAATTTGAGGAATGCTTTCGGAAACTGGGTTTTTCATATAATTATTATTCTAGAACTGACGATCCAAAGCACCATCAAGTTGTACAGGAGGTGTTAGTGAAGCTTATGAAAGAAGGACATATTTATCAAAAGTCTGAGGAACAAACGTATTGTAATGATTGTGAACAGTTTTTGCCTGATCGTTATGTAGAGGGAATTTGTCCAGTTTGCCATAAAGATGCAAGGGGGGATCAGTGTGACCACTGTTCAACCATTCATAATCCGCTAGATTTACTCAATCGTACGTGCAAGCTTTGTGGAACTAGTCCATCAATAAAAGAGACGAAGCATCTATATTTCCGATTATCATCGTTTCACAATCACATTGAACAGCTAGTAAATAGTGCTGAGTTAAGTCATGCATGGAGAGAAAATGCTGTGCATCTAACAAAAAGATACCTTAGTGAAGGATTACAGGATCGTGCAGTTACAAGGGATTTACCGATTGGAGTCCAAGTACCGGTGAAGGGATACGAAGATAAGAAAATTTACGTCTGGATTGAAGCAGTAACAGGCTATTTATCAGCCTCTAAAAAGTGGGGGACTGTATTCAATGAAGAAATAGATGGATTTTGGAATAAAAAGGGTAAGGCGTACTATGTTCATGGAAAGGATAATATCCCTTTTCATACAATTATATGGCCAGCAATTCTAGAAGGAATTGAAAATAATCAAATACCGACGCACATTATTTCAAATGAATATTTGACAATCGAGAGAAAGAAAATTTCAACTAGTAAAAACTATGCCATATGGATTCCAGATGTATTAGAAAGGTTCCATCCAGACTCCATTCGGTATTTTTTACTAATTAATGCACCTGAGAAAAAGGATGCTGATTTTTCATGGAGAGAATTCGTCCATTCTCATAACAGCGAGCTGCTAGGAGCATTTGGAAATTTAGTAAATCGAACGTTAAAATTTATAATAAATGCCTATGACAGTAAGATTCCAAATGGTGATTTTGAGGACAAACAAAAAAATAGATTAAAAGAGCTATATAATACGGTTGGTAAAAAGATTGAACTTGGAGAATGTAAGAATGCACTACAAGAGGTATTTGATTATATTCGTGAAGCTAATAAATATTTTGATCAAGAGCAACCATGGATTACCGTAAATACTGACAGAGAAAAATGTGACCAAACTCTCTACACCTGTGTCCAAATCATTGCAAATCTATCAAATATACTGTCGCCCTTTTTGCCGTTCTCAGCAGCAGCAATCAAAGGATACCTTCAATTAGAGGAGGAACAAGGCTGGAACTATATTGAAACAGTTTCCACTACAATCAGAGACATTAAGATTCTGTTTGAGAAAATCGACCTCTCTGTCATTGAAACAGAACGAGAGAAATTAGCTTTATTAAATACACTTTAATACATTAATGTAACGGGGGCCAGTCCCCCGTTGCGTTAATGTGATAAAGCTAAATTTATTCTCATTTTGCCTCTGTTTTTTTGTTATAATAGAGAAGTTATTTTACTAGTTTACTAGGAGGGAAGTGATACTGTGATGTTGCAAGAGGCTGAAGGGTTGTTGAAGAGGTATTATGGTTATGACACGTTCAGAAATGGACAGGCAGCTGCCATTCAGAATGTATTAGAAGGTGAAAATTCACTCGTTTTAATGCCGACTGGAGGCGGAAAGTCGATATGTTATCAAATTCCTGCTTTAATGATGGATGGTATTACACTTGTTATCTCACCTTTAATTTCGCTTATGAAGGACCAGGTTGATAGTCTTCTATCTATTGGGATTTCGGCTACTTATATTAATAGTTCACTTACTCAGCAAGAGGTATATGAGCGAATTGAATCGGCTAGATATGGTGAATACAAGTTAATTTATATTGCCCCAGAACGATTTGAATCTCCTCAGTTTTGTTCTTTAATTGAAAGCCTCCATATTTCGATCATTGCGATTGATGAAGCTCACTGCATTTCACAGTGGGGTCATGATTTTCGTCCAAGCTATCGTACACTTTCTCATGTCATTCAAGATTTACCGATGAGACCAGTTATTATTGCGCTAACCGCAACTGCGACGAAAGATGTCATACAAGATATCAGTTCACTTTTATTTATCAATGAAGATCATGTATTTGCAACAGGCTTCAAACGAGAGAATCTTATGCTATCAGTTGAAAAGGGTGTAGATAAACTCTCGTTAATTAAGGAATTACTTGAAAAGAATAAAGAAACTTCAGGTATTATTTATGCTTCAACGAGAAAAGACGTAGAAAAACTGTTTGATTATATAAAGAGATTAGGCTTTTCTATTGCCAAATATCATGCAGGATTAAATGATGAAGAACGGAAAGAAGCACAGGAAGCATTCTTATATGATCAAGTTCAAGTGATGGTTGCCACGAATGCATTTGGAATGGGTATCAATAAGTCAAACGTTAGATATGTCATTCACTATCAGCTGCCGAAAAATTTAGAAGCGTACTATCAAGAGGCAGGACGTGCAGGGAGAGACGGTGAACCGAGTGAATGTACGTTGCTATTTTCTCCACAAGATGTTCAATTACAAAAATTCTTAATTGAACAAAATCAGATGAATTTAGAAAGAAAACAACAAGACTATCGCAAGCTGCAGGCAATGATAGACTTCTGTCATACCGAGCAATGTTTGCAGCATCATTTATTACACTATTTTGGTGATGGACATGCACAAATGCGTTGTGAAAACTGCTCAAACTGCAATGATCACCGTGAGAAAATAGATATTACAAAGGAAGCACAAATTATTTTCTCATGTGTGAAAAGAATGAAAGAAAGGTTTGGCGTTACTCTTGTTGCACAAGTACTTAAAGGCTCGAAAAATAAACGAATAATGGAGCTCGGATTTCATGACTTGTCAACATATGGACTTCTCAAAAAATACACAGAAAAAGAAATCTCAACAACCATTTTATATTTAATAGCTGAAGGATACCTAGTACTTTCAGAAGGTCAATACCCAACGGTCTCATTAACAAATGAATCAAAACCGGTTCTACTAGGAGAGAAACAAATTTACAGAAAAGCAGCCGCCAGGAAGCGTGAAACTGTGGTCGTGGATGACGAATTATTTACACTGCTGCGAGCTGCACGTAAGGAAATCTCGACAGAGGAAAACATCCCGCCGTTTGTTGTCTTCTCTGACCGTACATTACGTGAATTATGTGAAATAAAGCCATTAACGATGGAAGAACTCCTTCATGTTAAAGGAATTGGTGAACAGAAGCGTGAGCGATACGGAGAAAAGGTATTAACTATTATTCATGAATATGTAAAGGAATTCGGTGTCAGTAGAAAACGAGATCCAATCGTCACTACGAAAAAGGACACGAAACCAAGTTTTCTAGAAACATATCATTTATATACGGAAGGAAAGAGCTTAAAAAAAATTGCGAAAATAAGAGAGCTTTCCCTCATTACCATTCAGAATCATCTCGTTCAGTCTGCTGAAGAAGGGCTCTTCACAACATGGGAAGATATTTTTACAGAAGAAGAGGAAGCCCTCATTATAGAAAAAGCTTTGGAAACAGGTGCTGAGAAGCTTAAACCAATAAAAGAGCTGTTACCAAGTGAAATTGATTACTTTCAAATAAAAATGGTGTTAACAAAGCTGAACGTAGAATCACAAAAGGTATAAAACCTGCGGTCCTGTTAAGGAGGAAATTACTAAATCACCTCTAGTTTTGCAGCATAATTAGACTGTAATGAACACTTTATGAAACGGTTAAAACCCAGACCTTTTGGTCTGGGTTTTAATTTTTTTTTCTACTATTACTGTTAAGGAGTGTTCCAAAAAAGTGTAGTAGCAACAAATGGTAAAACAAGAGCAATAATAATGATTGTTATATTCCCTAATAGTGCAATCTTTTTATACTGTCCTTTCTTAGCTAATAAAGATAGAACCAATCCACAACAAGAACAAATGACTGCAGATAAAAGTAATTCATCAATATCTATAAAGATCGTTATATAGGATGAAGCTGCAATTAGAAATAGAACAAATGAAACAATGCCAAGATATTTCTTCAATTACTTTCCTCCCTTATATGTTTCGTTACTATAAAACCATTTGAGTTTCATAGTATTCTGCTTACCTGTCTATTGATGCAATATCCATTATTTACAATAGTATCACATAAATTCTTACAGGCTGTCACGGATAAGAAGGTGCACAGTGTGAACGGATATTACATGATTCATCATGTGCCCACACCTTAAGTTGGTATTTTTTTACTCCAAAACATATACTGGATACTTTAAGACAGTAGTGTAGTGGGGGCACGTCCCCTGTCGCTTTATTGTGTTAAAGTGTGAGTGCTTTACTAGTTGTTTATTTTTTCCATTTGAATTATGATGTTGATAGATTTGTAGAAAAGTAGATGATAGGTGATAAAAGATGTTTTTATTAGATAAGAGTAAGTATGCTTTACTAAATGAAGTATTCCCGTATATTCGGGAGAAGGTAGTCATTCAAGGTGTATTACATGGTCACAATCGTGGGAAAGTGTTTGTTGATCATCTAAAGCAGCCGCAAGCAGCAATCATTTGGGCGATTAATGAAATGTTTTACTTTGTAGGAAGACCGACAAAGGAGTTTATAGATACCGCTGAAGATTTTATCAATCATACGATAAAGCCAGAAGCAATAGAAATCGGAGAAGACTGTTTTAATTTAGAAGTTTATCCTTTTGAAGAGTGGGAGCCTTTCATAGACAAAATTTTTATAGAAACAGATATACAGAGAGGAAAAAGGGTTCCGTTTACGTTTCATACACACACCTTTTTGGAATACAAGCCACCATTTACTGAACAACTGAAAGGTTACAAGTTTATGATTATAAATGATGAGGTAATGGCCATTGATCAATCCTCAATGCTAAAGAATGAAGTGTTAAAATTTTGGCCATCTTTAGAGGAGTTTTATCAAAATGGTACAGGTATAGCAGTATTTCATAATACTGAATTAATAGGCTCATGCATCTCAGTATATGTGTATGATCATCATGAAGAGATTGGAATCAACACATATGATGAGAGACATCGTGGAAATGGAATCGCAACTGAAATGGCTTTTCAATTTATTCAAACATGTCTCGGCAAGAATCATATTCCTCATTGGACAACAGAATGGTTTCGTGAGGATTCTATTCATATTGCAGTGAAGCTAGGGTTTGAGAAGCACGATATGTATACAGTATTTTATTTTCCTTTTACCCAACTATAAAAAACCAGGCACCTTACAAACCTGGTTCAAACAAGAATTGAAAAGTGGAGCAGGAAGTCATTAAGGTAGTTGCTTTTCCGTTTTATCTATCCATTCTACGAATTTTTCGCCATGAAAGTGACGATTAAATTCTATTTGGAATGAACGGAGGTTTTCAATAAGCTCATGTTTATTAACATTGTCACCTTTTTGAGCAGTCACAAAATCAACAAATTGGAAATTATATTCCTTTGATTTCTTTACTGTTTCAATGCCTAGAGGAGTAAGTTCACACCACGTTATTCGTCGGTCATTTTTATCCTTGGTTGTGTGAATTAACATTTTCCTTTTTAGTCTGGTAATCATTTGAGCAACTGTGGAAACATCCCATAGTCCCAGCTCAGCAATTTTTGTCATGGGTGCAATTTTTTCTAAGCTAACTATCCAAAGAACATGAAGCTCCGAAGAAGTCACACCGATTTCCTTTGCGGCTTTTTGCCAATCATGTTCCAGTACTTTGTACATACCACGCCAATGATTAATCATTACGTGTAATAATGCTTGATCCACTTATAAACACGCCCCTTTACAAAAGAATACGATCAACACTTATCGTTGGATAGAATAAGGGCTTATATATACTATATCGTCTTACTAGCTGAAATTAGTAGTATAGAGGACCTGGTAATTAGTGGACATTAGGAGTGATTTAAAATGATAACTTCAAGTGAATTATCGATAAGACCTTTAGAAGATGAAGATGCTGAATTCTTAGCTAGATGGTTATCTGATCCGAATGTTTTGGAATATTACGAAGGTCGAGATCATCCTTTTACGATTAATCAAGTAAGAGAAAAATTTTATCAAGTACAGGATACTGTAAAAAGGAACTTGGTTCTTATTCAAAATCATCCTGTAGGTTACATTCAGTTCTATCCTATAGAAATAGAAGATTTAATAAAGTATGGATATGATAAGAACGAGGTTATATATGGTCTTGACCAGTTTATAGGTGAAGTTACATACTGGGGTAGCGGAATTGGTACAAAACTAGTGACAACTGTCAGGGATTATTTATTTCATACAATAAAAGCTGACAGACTTGTGATGAATCCACAAGCTTGGAATACACGAGCCATTCGTTGCTATGAAAAGTGTGGTTTTACAAAGGTGAAATTGCTACCTAAAAATGAATGGCATGAAGGAGAGTACCGTGATTGCTGGTTAGTAGAATGTAAGAAGTGATTAACCTTGTTGTTTAACAAACAGTTCTTACAAATTGAAAATGAGGCTTGGACATATATATTTCAGTCAATGATCATCCCGAATTATAAGGTGGTATTTTAATAAATTTTATGCCAAATATTTGTTTTAAGTTGTTTGTTGATACTGCAAGTACATATTATTATTATTATTATTATTAAACCATAGTGGAATGGAGCGAAAGCCATTGGGCTCCTGCAGGAGGTAGGGGAAAGCCTGAGACCCCGCAGGCGTAGCTGAGGAGGTAGGTTTTTTCACGGGGAGTGAAAATAACCATCAGGTTCCTCCCCGCGGTATCCGGCGAGTGGCTATAGCGCAATGGAATGAACTTGTTCTATCAACTCAACTCATTAATTATAAAAATTGCACGGAGAATAATTTTAGATAATGTTCGTATTTGAGGTTTGGTTTGATTATTAAGTTATGTCTCAGCCTCCTTACGTAGAGCTTGCTAAAAAATTAAGTATCTCTTGAAATGGTTGAACTTGTTTTGCCTCCCAGTAAGATTGAAATGGATCTCCTACCTTTTTAATCCGATCCATAATAGAGGTAACAGGGAACTGAACAGGTGACAGGCTCTCTGTTACTTCCTCCCAATACAAAGGTGTTGCGATTAAGGCATCCTCGTTTCCTCTTGAAGAGTAAGGAGCTATTATCGTTTTGCCTTCTGCATGCTGAATATAATCGACATATAGTCTATTTCCTCGATTTTTCTTCAATCTTTCAATGGTAAATGAATCAGGATCTTTCGTAATTAAATAATGAGCCATGAATTCAGTGAATTTCCTTGTATCTTCATAGGTAAATGTATTCTCAGGTAACGGGATATAAATTTGTAAACCTTTATTCCCAGACGTTTTAATAAAGGTAGTCAGTTTCAATCCATCAAAGACCTCTTTCATGATAAGAGCCGCCTTTATCGCTAAATGAAAGTCATTACGCGAGGGAGGATCTAAATCGAACACAATTTCAGATGGCCCTTTTGAATGAATGGTTTGAAAGGGTATGTGAAATTCAAAGGCTAGTTGATTTCCGAGCCATGCGAGCGTTTCAATGTTGTTACAAACAATATAATTAATGCCTTCTGATTTAGCTGTCTCAATAAAATCAGGTGCATAGTCAGGACTGTTTTTTTGATAAAACAGATCACCTAACATCCCGTGAGGATATCGAATAACCGTTAATAACCGGTTCTCTAAAAAAGGCATCATATATGGTGCGATGTCTCGTAAATAAAATAAATATGTTTGCTTATCAATCTTCTTCTTTGGCCATAGTGGTTTATCCGGGTGTGTGATCACAACTTCTTCTGGAATAGGGTGAAGCCCTTCTTGAAGTTTCTCCCATGTACATTCCTCCCATCGTATATCAAAACGAAACCTAACGAAATTCGGTTGTCGCAATGCTTCTTTATATAATTCCAGAAAAGATAATTCTAGGCATATACCAGGATCAACATAAATAAAATCAGTATTTTCCTTCACGTTGTTAGCTTTAATAACCTGAATAAGTGCATCCCTCTCTTCCGAGGAAAATCCATGAGAGACTAGGCCGATTGGATATGGTGTACCATTTCGTAGAACTGCTACATGAAAGTACCCATTCTTTTTCTCATAAGCAGTAACAAAGAAACATCCATATTTCCAATTCTTCACCTTATACCACTGAGTTGAGCGTTTCCCTTCTTCCCATTTACTTAATTTATGTTTAACAATGACACCTTCTGCCATATACCGTTCTGCAATTTTCCATACTTCTTTTTGTTGCTTAAAGTTCTTAACATATTGAACAAACATGTCTGATAAAGGTTGAACATCCAAAGAAAGGTTTGATTCTTTAAATACCTTCATTAGTTCATTTTTCCGTTCAACATAAGGTAGTGATGTTAAGTTTTTATTTTGTAACTGTAATACATCAAAAGCACAAAAATGAGCTTTTTTTTGCTGCATGGACTGTTGAATCTTATCAAACGTTTTCAGTCGTCCACGTAGCTGTATTTCTTCAAAGTTAGCTTTATACGGAGAGTCAAGTAAACACAATTCACCATCTAATAATATAGGTAAATGCTCCTTCCAAAGCTCGCGCAATTTGGTAACAGCTTCTGTTGCTTCAGGGAATTGTTCAATTAATGAATTACCATTCCGGCTCATAAAGGAAAATGTTTGATGATCAATATAAAATAAGGCGCGGAACCCGTCATACTTAATTTCATAAAACCACTCTTCTCCTGCTGGAAAATCAAATAGTAATGTTGGGAGCATAGGTTTAGGGATCTTCACTTAGGTCATTGCTCCTTCCTAGTATGGTACGTATTTCTTTTGAAAAATGACATAATAATACATATAGAGTGCACGTTATGGAGGGAAAATATGAATAGTGGAGTTTTTCTAGACCGAGATGGTGTCATTAATGAAGTTCTTTCCAAAAGGGTGAAGTTTGTAAATTCACCAGAGGACTTTTACTTATTACCGAGGGTAGGAGAGGCAATCAAAATGTTTAATGAACGAAAACTACCTGTTTTTGTTGTCACAAATCAGGGTGGCGTCGGATTAGGTTTTATGTCTGAAAAGGCATTACATAATGTTCATAAAGAAATGAAGAAACAACTAGCGAAGTTTGGAGCACATGTAATAGAGGTTTCTTATTGCGCACATAAGCCACATGAAGGCTGTGAATGTCGTAAACCAGGTGCGAAAATGCTCGTTGACTTAGCCGAAAAGTATAATATTACACTAGAAGAAAGTTATATGATTGGGGATCGTGATGTTGATATACTGGCCGGAAAGGCAGCTGGTACAAAAACTATCCTTATCGGGAAGGATCCTTCTGTACAAGCTGATCACCAGTTTCCAAGCCTTTGGGAAGCAGCAACCTATATTGTGGAAACAATATAGGTTACGCTTTCTTCCTCGTTGTTCGTGTTTTCTTTTGTTGAACAGGAGCATTATCTGTACCCGTTTTTTCTTTGGAGATTGTCTTTTGTGTGTCAGTTGATTTTGGCTTTGCCGTTTGCACTGTGTTTGCTGTACCTTTAGTTCGCTCAATACTAGCCTGCAATGCACTCATCAAATCCACGACATTGGTACGTGGAGCTTCCTTTGAAGTAGTACCCTCATTGCTGTTAATTTTGGATTGGATAAGCTCTTGAACAGCTTCACGGTACTCATCTTTATATTTTTCTGGTTGAAACACTGTTGTCAACTGATCAATCAACATAATTGCTGTTTCCAATTCTTTTGGATTAATTTCAACATGTTCTGGCACACTCGGTACCTCTCCGATGTTTCGAACTTCATCTGGGTAATGAATCGTTTCCATTACTAACGTATTTTTATAGACACGAACCACTGCCATTTGTTGTTTGGAACGAATTGTAATTTCAGCAATCCCAATTTTTCCTGACTTCTCCAGTGCTTCGCGTAATAAGGCATAAGCTTTATTCCCGTTTTCTCCTGGTCCCATAAAATAAGAACGACTAAAGTATATTGGATCAATTTCTTCTAAATTGACAAAATCAATGATCTCAACACTTTTTTCTTCATGTTCTTCCTTTAATTCATTCAATTCTTCATCCGTTAAAATAACGTATTTTCCTTTAACATACTCATAGCCTTTTACGAGGTTATCTGGATCAACTTGCTTGTCGCAATTTGGACAAACTTTTTCATATTTAATAGGTGTATGGCATTCCTTATGGAGAGTGCGTAATTTTATATCTTTATCCTCAGTTGCAGAGTATAGCTTTATAGGGATGTTAACAAGCCCAAAGCTTATCGAACCTTTCCACATTGTATGCATATGATTTCACCTCTTGTTTTCATATCTTATTATTAGATTTCCCGACATCCTAACTTTCACGAAGAAAATCTTTTCCAAATCGTCTATAACCCCCTCAAAGGAATACATTAGGTCGTATCCTATGTATGTTCATGCAGAAGTTGGAAACAAGTTTCTCCTCGAAAAAACATTGTATATACCTCTTCTATGCTATAATAAATAAAAATTTTATAGACACTTCATGAATAGAGGTGTGCTATGAATTTTTTTTCGTAATTATTAGGTTTTATATTTTCCTTAATAGGGTAAATAAAATTTTTATTCTACCGACAAAAACCAATATATGATACGAAAGATATAGTGAGGAGAAGAGGTGAAGGCTTTTGCTGAGTATACTCTTTAAATTGGGAAAGAAAGAAACCCTTGAAGATAAAGTTCTGGCCATTCAAAAAGGGGACACTAACCTTCAAAATGAACTTATTAAACAATATAAACCTTTTATAGCAAAAACCGTTTCGCAAGTTTGTAAACGATATATTAATGAGCAGGATGATGAATTTAGTATTGGGTTAATTGCTTTTCATGAATCCATTGATAAATATTCAACCGAGAAAGGTAGCTCTCTTCTCTCATTTGCTGAGCTAATCATTAAACGAAGAGTTATTGATTTTATACGTAAAGAAAGCAAGCAGCGAAGTGTAAAATTAGATACAAATGTTGATGATGAAGAATCGATTCAAAATAAATATGAAGTCGAAATTTCAGTTGAGGATTATCAGAAGAAGCTTGATCAAGATCATCGTAAAGATGAGATTCTGCATTATCAGACACTATTACAACAATTTGACCTAACGTTTCAGGATTTAGTAGAGCATTCACCTAAACATGCGGATGCAAGGGAGAATGCCATGAAGGTAGCCTATACGGTCATTCAATCGCCTGATTTTAAGAAAGTATTATTTGAGAAGAAACGACTTCCTATAAAGGAATTAGAAAAGCATGTAGACGTAAGTCGAAAAACGATAGAACGAAATCGTAAGTATATTATTGCTGTTTGTATTATTATGGCTAGTGAATATGTGTATTTAAAGGAATATGTAAAAGGGGTGATGGATCAGTGAAGCGTGGAGTCATACTTGAGATCGGCAATCAATATATAACGCTATTAACCCCTGAAGGTGAATTTCTTAGAAGTCGAAAGGGAAAAGAGCACTATGAAATCGGTGAGGAAATTAATTTTTTTCCAGTAAATGAGCAAAATTCAGTGAGGAGATCCTTCTTCAAACTGAATAAATGGAATTCTGGTATTGCTAGTGTTATTGCTGCAGCACTACTATTCTTTTCTATTTTCAATCTATACGATCGCAATGAAGTGTATGCGTATATGACAATTGACATTAATCCCAGCATAGAAGCGGGAGTGGATAAAAAGCTTCGTGTTGTAAGTCTTGAAGGATACAATGCTGAAGGTGATGAGGTAGTCAAGAAACTAGAAGAATGGATGAACGAACCTATAAACTCTGTAACCGAGGCTATTATCCAAGAAAGTAAAGATTCGGGTTATTATAAAGAAGGTGTTGAAGTGCTGCTTTCTACAGTTATTGTAGAAGAAGAGGATGAGCAACTCGCAAAAGAGTTAAGTGAAAATGTTCAATCCATTGTTGAAACATCAAAACAAGAAGACATTATGATTACATCAGTAAACAGTACTGTCGAAGATAGAGAGCATGCCATTGAGAAGGGACTTTCTACTGGGAAATATATGAAAGAAACATTGATGGCTAAAGAGAAAGAAGTAGAGAAACAACAAGATCAGAAAGTAAAGGCTACGGATAAAGGTCAGGGAAATGGGAATAACGGAAACAATGGAAACAATGGAGACGTTAAAGGTCAAGGAAGAAACCTTAAAAACGATT
The DNA here is from genome assembly GCA_008364785.1 of Bacillus sp. BGMRC 2118. Taxonomy (GTDB): domain Bacteria; phylum Bacillota; class Bacilli; order Bacillales; family SA4; genus Bacillus_BS. Next base: position 179,979 of record VTTJ01000008.1, read on the forward strand.
CATCACCAAACCAAAATTCTGTGGAAAAAGGAAACGGGAATTCCTCCGAAAATAGAGGAAACTCAAGTGATTCATCTGGAGTAGAGAAAGAAAAAGGCAATCAGAATAAAGGAAATCAATCTAATAATGGCAAGGGCAACCAGGAGGACAAAAAGGGTCCTCCTGAAGCTGTGCAAAAAGGAAAACAAAAACAACAAGATAATAAGAAACAGGGCAATGGAAACAACAAGAAAGATAATGGTTCCAAAAATTAAACCAAAAGGTCTAGGTATAGATTTAATACCTAGACCTTTTTTTGTTTTAACGCTTTAAAGGAATGGGGGCATGGCCCCCACTCCTTTAAAGCGTTAAAAACCGGGTTCGATTTAAGAACCCGGTTTAGCCATGATATTCAGTTTTTATTGTTCTGGGTTAAATTGACCACTTAGTTGAGATTGAGCAGTTTGAACAAGGCGTTTTGTTATTTCTCCACCTACAGATCCGTTTGCTCTTGATACTGTATCGGAACCTAAATTTACTCCGAATTCTTGGGCAATTTCATATTTAATAGAATCTAACGCTTGCTCAATTCCAGGCACTAATAGTTTATTACTGTTACGTGACATATATAAACAACTCCTTTATAAAAACTTAGCAACTAGTGTTGCTTTTTTAGTATCAGAGAAGATATGCTTAATAATACTGACCAAGTATTTCATGTGGTGGAAAAATAGTGTGAAAATGGAGTGTTTTCCACTTCTTCTCAGTAGATATAAAAAAGGGTTGTCCTTTTACAAGAGTTACGTGAAAATGGTAGGTATAGTTAGTTAGGAAAGGTATGAAAAGTAGTGTTACATAAATTAAAAATGAAACTACATGTGTTAAGTCCTGCGCAGTTAATTGTGAGCTTTTATTTTTTAGCTGTAAGTGTATCAGTACTTTTAATAAGTTTGCCGATTGCACATAAAGAAAATGTGGAATGGTCTTTTATTGATGCATTATTTACAGCAGTCAGTGCTGTTAGTGTAACAGGATTAACAGTAGTTAACACATCAGAAACATTTAGTGCGACAGGGATATTTATTTTAGCCTTTGTTTTGCAATTCGGTGGAATAGGAATTATGACATTAGGCACATTTATATGGTTAATCATGGGCAAGAAAATTGGGTTACGTGAGCGGCGTCTCATTATGTTGGATCAGAACCAGACAAATCTCTCAGGACTAGTCAATTTACTAAAACAAATTTTATTTATTATCATCATTATTGAACTTATTGGTGCTCTTATTTTAGGGTTATATTTTTTAAAGTACTATTCAAATTGGCAAGAAGCATTCTTACATGGCTTTTTCGCGTCAGTCTCTGCCACAACCAATGGTGGGTTTGATATTACAGGTAATTCGTTAATACCCTATGCAAATGATTATTTCGTACAGTTTATTAATATGCTACTCATTATATTAGGAGCAATTGGTTTCCCCGTATTAATTGAAGTGAAGAACTTCTTATCAAACCAAACAGATGGATACCGATTTCGATTTTCATTATTTACAAAACTGACTACAACTACTTTTTTTCTATTAGTTGTTCTTGGAACAATTTTAATTTATTTATTAGAAGCAAAACATTTCTTTGCTGATAAAAGCTGGCACGAGTCATTATTTTACTCGTTATTTCAATCGGTTAGTACAAGAAGTGGAGGACTGGCAACCTTAAATGTCCCGGATTTAACTGAACCCACCTTACTCATCATGTCTGTGATGATGTTTATCGGTGCATCCCCTAGCTCTGTTGGCGGGGGAATTCGAACAACAACGCTTGCATTAAATGTTTTGTTTTTATTTCACTTCGCAAGAGGAAGTAAATCAATTAAAGTATTTAACAGAGAGATACACGAAGAAGATATTTACAAATCAGTGGCAGTAACGATTATGGCTGTGATCATATGTACAACGTCTGTGATTATATTAAGTATCACAGAACCATTTTCGCTAACGAGTATTATTTTTGAAGTTACTTCTGCGTTTGGAACTTCAGGTCTCTCGATGGGAATCACACCGGAACTTAGTACTATAGGAAAATGTGTTATTATTTTTCTAATGTTCGTCGGAAGAATTGGTATCCTCATCTCATTATTCGTATTAGGTGGAAGAGAAAAGAAATCCAAATTCCACTATCCTAAAGAACGAGTGATTATTGGATAAATAAAAAAAAAAAATCAGCAAACAATAAAAAGGAATCTACTTCTACGTTATGAAGTGGGTTCCTTTTTCAATTCTGCATGGACTTTACCACTTTAAAGAGGCAGGGGACAGGCCCCCGTTCCTTTAAAGTGGTAAAGTTTTGAATGTCATATTTAGCCATAATAATTGCGTGGGATTTTACTTATATTAAGAAGGTCTAATATTATGATAAGGTAGGTAGTTATATGGAACATAATAAGAAATGGGCAATCGTTTCACTAGCTTCCATACCATTGGTGATGACGTTAGGGAATTCAATGTTGATACCTGTGCTCCCAACTATCGAGAAGAAATTAAAAATTAGTTCGTTTCAAGTGAGTATGGTCATTACTTTATACTCCATTGTGGCAATCATTTTAATTCCGATTGCAGGTTACCTTTCTGACCGGATTGGCCGGAAAAAAGTAATTATTCCAAGTCTGATCATAGCAGGTATTGGAGGGGTAATATCAGGGTTTGCTGCTTGGAAAATGAAGGACCCTTATACGATGATATTAATTGGGCGAGTACTACAGGGGGTAGGAGCTGCAGGAGCAGCACCGGTTGTAATGCCACTTGTAGGTGATATGTTTAAAAGTGAAGAGGAAGTCAGTAAAGAACTTGGTGTAATTGAAACAGCAAATACATTTGGAAAAGTACTAAGTCCAATTCTTGGGTCTGTGTTAGCAGGCTTTTTATGGTATTTACCATTTTTCTCAATACCGGTTTTTACAGCGATTTCCGTAGTATTAATGTTTTTTTTAGTTCAAACTCCAAAAAAGCGGGACGATCCATTACCCTTCAAAAAATTTCTAAAATGTATTAAAGAAATATTTAAAAAAGATGGGAAATGGCTATACTCGATATTTATAATCGGCTGTATTCTCATGTTCGTTCTGTTCGGAGTATTGTTTTATTTATCAGAGATGCTGGAAACTGAACATAAAATTGAAGGTGTTAAGAAAGGCTTTATCTTAGCGATACCTTTAGCTGCACTTTGTTTATCCTCTTTTATTACTGGAAAGAAAATCAAGGAAAGCAAGGTGTTGATGAAATGGATAACATTTGGAGGTACGATTTTACTAGGTGCTTCTATTTTTGCTATTAGTTTTTCAGAAAATATATACTTTCTCATAGGTACATTTGTTCTTTGTGGAATAGGGATAGGAGTAGCCCTACCATGTTTAGATGCTTTAATAACAGAAGGAATTGAAAAGGAAGAGAGAGGTACAATTTCTTCTATATATAGTTCGATGAGATTCATTGGTGTGGCAGCAGGACCTCCAGTGTTTGTATTACTGATGAAGGCCTCACATCAAGTGATGTTCTACTCCATAACTGCTCTATGCGCCATAGCTGCCTTTATCGTGTTAAAGGAGATAAAGCCAGATGAAATCGAATAATGTTGATAGAAGCCTTTGAAAAAGGGCTTCTTTTGTATTGGCTCTTTTCTAAAACCTTGTTGCCAGAAAGTACAATTATTCTGGGCGTAAAACCAGTTTTAGAAATAAATTGAGGTTGGATTAGAAAAGAACAACTCTCTTTATGTATAGAAGTATCTAAATACTAGGTTAAAATTTTACGAAAAGCAACAATCTATACGAAAGCAGCTTTTATATTACATAAAAAAACCAGCTAAAAAGCTGGTTGGCAAAGTTAATCCTTTCTATAACTAACATCCTTATCTGGATGCATGAACGGTACCCCTTGTGGTGAAATATTCTTCTCTACGAGTTCCCTGTTTTCGGAAGTATTCCAGCCAATATCATTTGTTGGATGTACCCACTCTTCTCCTGCCATGATTTCAGGGTCTACCTCATCTGACCAGTTATTTAATGGTGAATTTGGAGAGTCATAAAAGCTGTCACCAATGACAACACCCTGACTGTTAACGAACGGTTTTTCCATCTTAATACCACTGTTTTTAAAAACAGGAGAATCAGGTTGATGTGGCATTGTTTCATCTATAAAAGGAACTTCAAGTTTTTCATCTTTGTTTTTCTTATCTTTCATTTCTATCACCTCTTCTATTATTATTTCCAACTGTCTTTATGATATGAATGACATCAATAAATAACAGGGAAGATAATATTAGGCTATATTTCGCATTGGCATGTTTACATTACTTTTCAAAGTGTCTCTACTTATAGAAATCCAATGCTGACAAATAGAGCCTACGATAAAGGAGTGACAAATATGAGTGAAAAAAATGAATATCCAGTAGCAAGCTTAACTGAAGAAAAGTTAAAGGAAGTAAAGGAATTAGAGGAACAGCTTCGAAATGAAACAGGAGAAGATATTGTTTTAATCGCATATCACCACCTCTTAAAATAAGGATATAACTACCTTTCATGTACTCTTCTTATACGGTCAAACTAAGGGAGAGGAGTTACCTCATTTAATGAATGGAGTGATTATAATGGCAAAAAGAAGAGCGAAATTCGATGCTGCATATAAAAACAATAAAACACCGAAGGAAAGTCTTCCTGACACTGAATTTGCACAAGAAGCGGTAGAAGAGGATGCCATTAAAGGTGCCAATCGTAATTCCAAAAAGGGATATCAAAACGGAAGGCAGGAATAAATATGTCTAAAGGTGAAAAAAAGAAGCGTCAAATTGGTAAAAATGATCATGCAATGAAGGTGTTACTACAAGAAGAGTTTGGTTCTGAAAACGGAGATTTTAATGCAAACAAGCCACTTGAGATTTTAGCGGAAGCAAAAGAGAAGTCAAAAAAGAAAAAGAAATAAACATGTAGGATGACCTACACGTTTATTTCTTTAAATTTTTGAGTGGGTACAGAAACGAGCTTTGTGCCCACTTCTTGATAATCAAAATAAGCTAATAAAATGGAAGGCTGTCTTCGTATCTCACCCAACTGCATATAGGATTGTAAATCAATTGAAATGGACTCTAGTACAGTATGCTTATACAATTCCTTCTCTTGTAACTTACGAGCATCGAACTCAGTACCTAATAAGGAAGGTTGTTCGAGAATTTGACGGTAATACATCGTGCGTTCCTCTTTTATTAGTACATCATTCCACCATGGTTTTCTCGGCTTATATTTTTGATTACGTAAATAATCAATTTTCATTAAGCTTAATATAACCTCGAGTTGTTCTTGGTTGGTTTCGTTTAAGAATGACCATAAGCGTACATATAGATCTTCTAATTGGTGTCCAATTCTACCCCAACCCTTTTCATCCCAAAAAGAACCAAAGTCTTGGAAGAAGTCAAATGGAGAGGGGAAAACATCTGTAACTAAATATTCTATCGTATAATCCATACGATGGTCGTTCCAATACTTCTCCAATACATCTTCTACCTGTTTGATTTTTGAGATTTCTTCAAAGGAAAGTACATTGTTTTTTAGGATTTCATACGGAGAATGATCCATATAAACGTATTCGTGATCATTCGCGCGAATTCGTAATCCTGTTCCTCTAAGCATCTTAAGAAAGCCTAGCTGCAATTCCTCCGGTCTCATTGCAAACACATCATTAAACGTTTTCTTAAATGAGCTGTAATCTTCTTCCGGCAGTCCTGCAATTAAATCCAAATGCTGATCTATTTTTCCACCATCTTTTACCATCATTACTGTGCGTGTCAGCTTTTCAAAGTTTTGTTTTCTCATTACGAGTTCATTTGTTGAATCATTTGTAGACTGAACCCCAATTTCGAAACGGAATAATCCATTTGGGGCATTGTCATTTAAAAACTGTATAACCTCTGGACGCATGATATCAGCCGTAATTTCAAATTGAAATACAGTTCCTGGTAAGTGCTCATCAATTAAAAACTGGAACATCTCCATTGCATAGCTTCGGCTAATATTAAACGTACGGTCCACAAATTTTATTGTCTTCGCACCGTTATTCATTAAATAACGAATATCGTCTTTCACTTTCTCTTTGTTAAAGTATCGAACCCCAACCTCAATTGAAGATAAGCAAAATTGACAACTGAATGGACATCCTCTGCTAGTTTCGATATAGGTCACACGCTTTGAAAGGTGAGCTAAATCTTCTTCAAATCTAAAAGGCGAAGGTGACTCTTGAAGGTTCAGTTTATTACGTTGTGGATTAATGACTGACTTCCCTTCTTCTGTTCGGAATGCTAATCCAGGAATAGCGTTCAGCTCATCACCTGATTTCATATGATCAAGTAGTTGCTTAAATGTTTCTTCCCCTTCACCAATTACGATGTAATCAACATCTTTTAGGCGGTCTAACCAGTACGAAACATCATACGAAACTTCAGGGCCACCGAGAATAATTTTTAGCTCAGGTTTAATCTTTTTGAGCATGGAGATGACTTTAATCGTTTCCTCAATATTCCAAATGTAACAGCTAAAACCTATTACATCAGGATTGCTACGAAACAAATCAGTCACAATATTCATTGCAGGGTCTTTAATTGTGTATTCTACCATTTTTACTTTATGTTCTGGCTCCACATACGCACGCAGGCAACGAATTGCCAGGTTTGTATGAATATATTTTGCGTTTAAAGTTGTTAAAACGACATTCATCTAGTAAGAACGCTCCTTCATGAAAAGAAAATCATATTATCACTATTACCATCACTAGTAGTTTATAACCACCTATGATCATAATCACTAAGGGCTATTTTATCATACTTTTTGTAAAAAAAGAGATAAGTAGGATTATGGAAGTTTTTGTCGAGAAAAAGATAAAGGACTATAGTAGATTTTGTAGAAATTAGAGGGAAGGTGGAGTGTGTTATAAAAGGAGGGTCTTTTCTTGTATACAAAACAAAGTAGTGTAATTGGGACTGATGATCTTGAACATTTGCAACAGGAGAATAAAAGACTAAAGGAAAAAGTAGAGCAATACGAAATTATGTTCGAGCAATCATTGGATGCGATTATTTTGTTTGATCACAAGACATGCTTTACTGAGGTGAATCAGGCTGCATGTGACTTATTTGAACTTCCTAAAGAACAGTTACTTGGAAGAAGCTTAAGCGAATTCCTAATTTTGCAATCTAATGAGAAATCAATTACTGATGAAGCAATTCTGTTTGATGAAGGAAAATTACAAGGTGAAATAACAATTCGTTTAAGAAATGGAAAAGTAAAATATATAGAGTTTTCTGCTAAAAAGGATACCGAAAAGGGAGTAGACCTTTCGGTTATGAGAGATATTTCTTCTAGGAAACTATTAGAACATCAACGGAAGATTAGTAAGCAAATGTTTTCAGATGTATATAACAGAGCAGTAGATGGAATTGTTATTTTCGATCGGAATGGTATTTTTATAGATTGTAATTTATCATTTATGAAAAGTTTTAATCTGCAACGAGCAGAATTAAATCACAAAACATCCATTTATGATTTTGTAGAAAATGAACATATATTTAAACTTGAAAAGCAATGGAAAATTCTTGACGAGAAACAACGGGCAAAAGGAGAGCTGCCAGTAACGTTACGGAACGGGACAAAAAAAGTATTTGAGTTTACAACGACTTCTCACATACAGGACAATTATTACATGTCTATTATGAGAGACGTTACTGAAAAAAGAGCAATGGAACAAATGCTCCAAGAAAGTGAGTTAAGATTTAGAGAGATTTTTGACTCTGCTTTAGATGCAATTGTCATTTGGGATCAAGAAGGGAATATCATTAGGGCAAATGAATCAGCAAGTAAGACATTTGAAATGCCGAATGAGCTTTTATGTAAATCAAGGTTATTAGATTTTACTGATGAACATAATCCCGAAGTGATAAAGGTTTTTGAAAAGCTTAAGATAACAGGTAAACAACGAGATGAATTAGATTTCTATATGTATAACGGTCAAGTGAAACGTTTAGAGTTCACGTCAAAGTATAAGGTTCTAGACGACTATAATATGACAATTTTTAGAAACGTAAGTGAAAGAACGTTAATGGAAAGACATTTAAGAGAAGAAGAACAGAAGTTCAGGAAAATATTTGAAGGAACACTAGATGGTATATTACTTTGGGATGAAAAGTTAAAAATAATTGATGTTAATCCAATTGCTTGTCAAATTGTAAAAATGAAGAGAGAAGATTTACTAGGGAGGAGCATGACAGAGGTTATCCCAAGAGAAACTGTCCATTATTGTCTAAGTTCAAAAAATAAATCCATGCACTCAAATAATTATATTGAGGTTCCGATTACGTTAAATGACGGAGAAGAGAGAATCATTGAGTATGCCATAAAAGAGCAAATTAAACCTCAATTAAATATGGCAATCTTCCGGGATGTCACCGAACGTAAACAAATAGAAAAGACATTGAAGGACAGTGAACATAAATTTAGACAACTGTATGACAATACATTAAATGGCTTTATTATTATCGATAATCATGGAATAATGGTTGATATGAATAAAAGAGCAAAAAAGAAATTTGAACTCTTTGAAGATATTCAAACATTAAGATTTCAAGATTTCATTTATCAGGACGCACCAAATAAAGAAGAGAAATGGTCAGCTCTTTTAAAAGAGGACAGTCCAACAGGAAAGTTTGTAATAAATGATCGAATTATTGAGTATACACTAAATAAAAATATTTATAATGGTCATCATTTAGCCATCATAAATGATGTAACAAGAAGAATTGAGATGGAAGAGCGTCTGAAAAAGTCTGACACACTGAATGTAGTCGGAGAGCTTGCAGCAGGAATTGCCCACGAAATTCGTAATCCTATGACAGCATTGAAGGGTTTCATTCAGCTACTTGAAGCGAATGTAAAAGAAGACTTTACACTATATTTTGATGTGATTACTTCAGAATTGAAACGAATTGAATCAATCATTACCGAATTTTTAATACTGGCAAAGCCTCAAGCCATTCAATACCAAAAGAGAAGTATTGAAAAGATTGTGAAGGATACAGTGGATCTCCTCACACCACAGGCAGCACTCAATAATATTCAGATTTATCTCAATGTAGACGATCAATTACCAGAGTTATACTGTGAGCCAAACCAATTAAAACAAGTGTTTATCAATATCGTGAAAAATGGAATTGAAGTCATGCCAGAGGGGGGCTTTATGTCTGTAACTATTCTTCGCGAAAATGTTGATACCATAAAGGTTTCAATTAAAGATTGTGGGTGTGGAATTCCTATAGATAAAATTAAGCGTCTGGGAGAACCTTTTTATACAACGAAAGAACGGGGGACTGGACTTGGATTAATGGTTTCCTATAAAATTATATCCGAACACAATGGTAAAATAGAAGTAGAAAGCACGGTAGGTGAAGGGACAACTTTTCATATTATGTTACCTGTACGTGATATCGGGATAGAGGAATAATAATAGAAGCGACAAAACCATTTGTTAGCTAATATTGAAAGAAGGAAACGAAATGGATATAGAGACAGCATTTGCATTTGTTTCTCAATATGGGTATTTTGCTTTGTTTTTTATACTTTGGATTGGATTTTTCTCGATACCAGTACCAAATGAAGTGATTGTAATGACGAGTGGTTTTGTTACTTCAAAAAGTTATCTATCTACAATTCCTGCTCTTTTTGTAACCTTTTGCGGAATTGTGATGAGCTTAACAACGCTATATTCCTTAGGAAGATTTTTCTTCAATCCGATACAAAGGAAATTAGAAAAAAAACCGAAATTAAAAGAACATATAAAAAAAGCAAATAAATTAATTGAGAAGTATGGCCCTTTTTCTCTGATAATTGGCTATCTATTTCCAGGAGTACGACATTTTGTACCATTTTTAATTGGAAGTAACAAAATGAACTTTAGGATATTTGCGTTGTATGCCTATTCAACAGCTGCAGTTTGGACTATTCTCTATTTCTTCTTAGGTTTTTACTTTGGAACATATATGGACCAAATCTTAAAAATTGTATACTTTGCAGGTATTCCTTTATTAATACTGTGTGTATTGGGGTACCTCGTATATAATGGGAGAAAAAAAAAGGATACAACTCGTGAACTAAGTTAAAGCTTAGTTCTTTTTTGTACCTATTATCCCTAGAAAAAGGTGTGAGAATTTTATCACATTATGTACGTGCAATTGCATATATTTTAGTATAGGAAATTATTTTTACCTAGTGCAAAATGGAGGTGAGAATATGAAGAAAGAGAAATTATACTTTTATACGTTGGTGTCAAATAAGTTACGAATTATTAATAAAAACGAGGTAAATAAAATTTTGAAAAGAAAAACAGTGTAGAAGGATTCTACACTGTTTTTTGGCCTTCTATCATTAAAATCACGTCTAAATGGCCGGACGTATCGACAAGGGAGATAGGTACACGAATTGCCTGTTTAAAGCCAGTTAATTTTGTGTCACCTACGAGAACGGTTGGGGGGGTAATATCCATAATAAGTTCATATTGTGATGCATTTGTTGCTAAATGACCGGCAATCATATTTCCTAATTCTCCGGTAAAGGATTCTAGCATCTCACCTTCTAATTGCATACCATACATTCCTTCGCCGATTGAGCTGAATGTATGTGGTGTTCCATCAATGACTAGTCTGCCTTTTACATCTCCGGTCATTCCAATTAACACTGACATTGAAGAATGTAAGACACTCTCTTTGAACAATGTTGGGGAATCTATTTTTACTGACATTGGAAGGATGCTTTTAACGGATTGTATGGTTCCGTTTAAGACCTTCGTTACATTGGCTTGAAGACTCATGGAATCACCTTAACCTTTTTTAGGGTATCTTATATTAGTAGATACTAGTACAAAGACAACAATTTATTTTTATTATCATATCATAGTTCGGTTTTAAATTGTGAATATTTATGAAATTTTATCGAAAACTGTCGAATGAGGGGTTATTCTAATGGTAGTATGACCATTTAGGTAGTATTTATTATGATTAAGGAATTTGTTATCGTATAAGAAAGGCTGTTTTCTTATAGATTGTTGATTTGCGTAAAAATGCCAAAAAACGAATTTTCACCCTAGTATCTAGATACTTCTATACATAAAGAGAGTTTCTCTTTTTTATCCAACCTCGTTTGCTTCTATTGTACACACAGAATAAGTGTACGAAAAGCAACAAAGTTTTAGAAGAGAGCCAAAAGAAAAAATGGTGGGACAAGTATTTTAGACCAATAAAAATCCGAACAAAGCATTTCAAATTTGTTAGTAGGATTTGAAATGATTATTCGGATTTTTTTATTTAGCGGGAGCGTTCATTTAGTTTTAGCTAGTTCTAGTTGTTAATTGGAGTGCAAGACGAAGACTCCTGCGGAAGAAGCGAGTTAGGTGAGACCCCGCAAGGAGGAAAGACTGAGGAGGCTCACCAACACCCCGCGGAAAGCTAAGTCTTGCACGGAAATTAATAGCTGTTATTAAAAGCCAATCTATTCTAAAATTGTTCGTCATTAGAGTATTGTGTTTTAGTCTTGTCCCAGCTCTGCTATTTAAGTAAATAACTTTCTGATTTCATTTTCAAAATTCCCTGAAAGTATTCCTCTTTCTGTAATAATCGCAGTAATTAACTCATGTGGTGTTACATCGAAAGCAGGATTAAACGTATTCACACCTGTTGGTGCGATTTGAATGCCTGCAATATGTGTAATTTCTTTCGAATCTCGCTCTTCAATTGGTATCTCAGAACCTTTAGGTAATGCTGGATCAAAGGTTGAGAGTGGAGCAGCAACATAAAAGGGTATATGAAAAGCTTTTGCTAATATGGCTAAATTATATGTGCCGATTTTATTGGCTGTATCACCGTTTGCAGTTATGCGATCAGCTCCAACTATAATCGCAGAAATACCCTTTGTTTTGATCGTATGTGCTGCCATGCTATCTGTAATTAACGTAACATCAACTCCAGCCTGCATGAGCTCCCAGGTTGTTAGCCTTGCACCTTGGAAAACCGGACGTGTCTCTGATGCGTATACTTTTAACTCTTTTCCTTGCTCTTTTGCAAGGTAAAAAGGTGCCAATGCCGTACCATAACGAGCTGTTGCAATAGACCCTGCATTACAGATGGTAAGAATACTGTCTCCGTCCTTAAATAAGGAAAGACCATATTCACCAATTTGGCGGCAAACCTCCTCATCCTCAGCTTGTATTTGGATCGCCTCATGAATTAACGTAGTTTTTGCAGCATTTACTGATGAAACATGCAAAGCACAATGAACCATCCGATTTAAAGCCCAAGCAAGATTCACAGCAGTTGGCCTTGAATTAGCGAGATATTCTTTATCCTTTTGAAGTTGTTCTAAAAAGGAAGCTACGTTATCATATTCATATTGAGAAGCTGCAAGAGCAAGCCCATATGCAGCAGTGATGCCAATCGCAGGAGCACCCCTAACCTTTAAGGTTACAATGGCATCCCATACATCTTCTAAGTTTGTTAACTCTATATACGTTGTTTCTAAAGGCAATCTTTGTTGATCTAATAATGAAATATACGTATCTTTCCATATTACAGATTGCGGGATTGTATTTGTTTTAGTCATGCTGAAGAACTCCTCTAACGTAGTTTACGAATTGATCAATTGATGTAAATTGCTTTCGATCAGTAATTAGTTCTTGACCGAGCCTGATAGCCTTTCTTTTTGCCTGTAATCTAATCTCATCAGAAGTGATACCATCTAAATCCTCTACATGTGCAAGTCCAATCGTTCTTCTAATTAATTCACAGCCCGCAAAACCAATTGTATCTTCAAAAATTTGAGCTAATACAAATTGTAAGTATCCTTCCGTTTTAGTGTAGATTTCTATAGATTCCTTTGCCCAAAGGGAAGTAAACGTTGAACTGAATACATTCCATGTTACCTCTACATGATTCAATAATTTCTCTCGCTCATCTTCTTTATCTAATGAAATAGCATTGAGCAGGAGATTGGCAAGAAACTGCCCGATATCAAATCCAAACGGACCATAAAAGGCGAATTCCGGATCTATTACTTTTGTTTCGGCCTGCGAAGCAAATATACTTCCTGTATGTAAATCACCATGTACAAGTGCTTCTCCCGCAGTTAAAAATTTGTGTTTAAGCTTTGAAACCTCTAGTTTCAAAATTTCATTAGACCAAAGCTCAGTAACACTAGTAAGCAATCCTTCTTCAAAATTATTTGTTTCATGGTTGAAGAAAGGGTCAGTAAAAACTAAGTCTTCTGTAATTTTACATAGTTCAGGGTTGTTAAATTCCTTAGCCAGACGTTTTTTCTCTTGCTGATTCATTCCAAAATCTGATGTGAAAAATAGTGTATGAGCAAGGTATATTCCGATATGCTCTGATAGCAATGGATACTCTTTACCTTCAATAAGTCCTTTTCGGGAAATTTGTAAGTGAGATAAATCCTCTATGACTGTCACAGCCAGTTCCTCATCTGTATAATATACTTCTGGAACTAATGACGGGACAAATTGTCCATGAACTCTTAGTGCTTCAGCTTCAATTTTATTACGCAATAATGTTAGTGGCCAGCTCTCACCAACTACTTTAGCATACGGTAAAGCTTGTTTGATGATGATTCCTTTATTGTGTGAATCCTGTATATGGAAAACTAAATTTAAATTCCCATCACCGATTTCTTTACATGTTAATGTTATATCTTCTTGAAATAAGTTTAGTCGTTTGGCTAATTCAATCGCCGTTTGTTCTGTTAAAGGTTCATAATTATTCTTTAATGTTATTGTCATGGTGGGTTCCTCCCTAGAAAAAATTCAATTCACTTATGGGGAGGCTTTTCTTGGAATAAGAAAAGCCTCTTTCAGAAGAAAGAGGCTTGAAGTTTTCGCTTCGCACCTCTTATCTGCCAGAAAGTTACCTTTCTGTTGGAAGTAGCACCGTGCCTTGCTGGTTAATGAATAACCAGGCGCTTAAAAAAATGCGCCCCATTTCGCAATGGAATTATGGTCGGTTGCTGCAGCTTCATAGGGCCAATACCCTCAGCTACTCTTGATAAGAGATTATAATAATTTGCTTATTATAAAGTATGTGATTAAGAGTGAAAGATTCTTCAGAATTTTTCCACTTGATGAGTATATTAACAAGGTTCTAAATGATATGTCAATAGTTTTTTTGTTGCTTTAGGCTTTTGTTGTGTAGATTAACTCACTAAAGTTCTAGTGTAACAACTAATAGAAATACAGTGAGTGAGTACTAATATAACTCTGGGCGACGGTCATCAAAAATAGGAATGTGCTTACGAACAGTTCTAACTTTCTCTATATCTAGATCTGCCTGGATAATAGATTCTTCTTCACCAGCTTCTGCCAATACTTCTCCCCATGGATCAATTATCATGGAATGCCCAGCAAAAACATTATTAGGATCTTGACCAGAACGATTACAAGCAATAACATAACATTGATTTTCAATCGCTCGACTTATCAATAGAGAGCGCCAATGAGATAGACGAGGCAGTGGCCATTCAGCAACAACAAAAAGTACTTCAGCCCCGTTAGTTGTATGCTTGCGTATCCATTCTGGAAAACGAATATCGTAGCATATTACTCCAGCACACTGGGTATTTGCTATCTCGAAATTTCCTTCTGATTCACCAGCTTCTAGATATAAATGTTCGTCCATAAGCTTGAATAGGTGCAATTTACTGTATTCACCAAGCAATTCACCTTTGTTACTGATTGCAAACATTGTGTTGTAAACGCCACTTGGTGTCTTTTTTGCAATAGATCCGCCAACAATATAAACGTTGTGCTCTTTGGCTTGAGCAGACAAAAACTCTACCGTTTCATCATTCGAATCGGCAATTTCTGATAATCTAGTTAAATCATAACCAGTTGTCCAAAGCTCAGGTAGCACAATAATATCAGGCTTATCCATCATGGCCTCTGAAAGTTTATGTTTTACAATACGATAATTTTCCTGTGGATTCCCAAATTGTATATCAAACTGTACGCAACTTACCTTTATACTCAATATTTTCAACTCCTAAAAAAATTACTTTACAAGATGCCACTAACAATATAATATTTTTGACTAGAATTTCAATATGAATTTTTAAAAAATTTTCAATTTGCCCAAATAAGGAGACCTTTTATGAAAACCTTTGAACAATCAGATCTTCTAAAAAATTTGCCGGTTCAATTTTTTGCCACGCTTGTAGCAAAAGTAAATAAAGTCATTTCTGAAGGACATGATGTCATCAACTTAGGACAAGGAAACCCAGATCAGCCAACACCTGAACATATTGTTAAGTCATTACAAGATGCAGCTGGCAATCCTGTTCATCATAAATATTCACCTTTTAGAGGACAACATTTTTTCAAAGAGGCGATTAGTACGTTTTATAATCGTGAATATGGTGTCGAAATTAATCCTCATACACAAGTAGCTATACTTTTTGGAGGAAAAGCCGGGCTTGTTGAAGTACCACAGGCATTGTTAAATCCGGGAGATGTTGCCCTTGTACCAGACCCCGGCTATCCAGATTATTGGTCAGGTGTAGAGCTGGCCAAAGTTAAAATGGAATATATGCCATTAAAATCTGAAAATGATTTTCTACCAAATTACTCTGATTTGGATGCAGATGTGTTAAACCAAGCTAAACTAATGTTTTTAAATTATCCTAACAATCCAACTGGTGCGGTTGCAACTCCTGAATTCTTCAAGGAAACGATTGATTTAGCAAAAAAACATGACATTTGTGTTGTTCATGACTTTGCCTATGGAGCCATTGGATTTGATGGAAACAGACCTTTAAGCTTCTTACAAATTGAAGGGGCAATGGATGTTGGAATTGAAATTTACACTCTATCCAAAACATATAATATGGCTGGTTGGAGAGTAGGGTTTGCAGTTGGTAACGAAAGCGTGATTGAAGCGATCAATTTATTACAAGATCACATGTATGTAAGTTTATTTGGTGGCGTACAGGAGGCAGCTGCTACTGCGTTATTATCTTCACAGGAATGTGTAGAACAGTTAGTAAATCGGTATGAGTCAAGGCGGAATGTATTTATCGATGCATTAAGGGATATTGGCTGGGATGTGAAATCACCTGAAGGCTCATTTTTTGCATGGTTACGGGTTCCAGAAGGCTTCACTTCTGTAAGTTTCTCAGATTATTTGTTAGAGCATGCTCATGTTGCTGTAGCTCCGGGGATTGGTTTCGGTCAATTTGGAGAAGGCTATGTTCGAGTGGGATTATTAACAGACGAGAATCGCTTAGTAGAAGCAGCTGAACGAATAAAAGCATTAAATATATTCTGATAAAGGAATTGACAGAAGAAAAAATCCATGCGATAATCCAAATGAATTCTCTATGAACGTAGAAGATTCTTATTAGTCCAACAACTTTAAAACTAAAAAATTCGATTCTTATCAAGAGTAGGCAGAGGGACCAGCCCGATGAAGCCCGGCAACCGATTTAAGTTTTTAACTTAAGCACGGTGCTAATTCTTGCAGCATAGCTGAGAGATAAGGAGACGGTGATAAATTTTGAACCTCTTCTTAGGAAGGGGTTTTTTGTTTTTATACACATGAGTGAAAGATAGAGGTGCATAAATAATGTCACATATTACAGCAACGTATTTGATACATGATGCTAAAGGAAATCTTCCGAAGAAGGCTGAAGGAATTGCGCTTGGGTTAACGATAGGATCATGGACAGATCTACCACAACTAGACCAAGAACAACTCAAAAAACATAAAGGTGAAGTTATTTCAATTGTGGAACTCGAGGACAATGCGAGAACAAATATGTACTTCGGAAAAAATGTAACAAGAGGGTATATTAAGATTGCCTATCCAATTGAAAACTTCTCATTAGATATACCTGCTATTTTAACGACTGTGTTTGGAAAGCTGTCGCTTGACGGAGAAGTGAAGTTAATCGATTTGGAATTCTCAGAGAATGTAAAAAGATCTTTCCCTGGTCCAAACTTTGGTATTGATGGAATCCGAGAGAAACTTGGTGTATATAACCGACCTCTTGTCATGAGTATTTTTAAAGGAGTGATTGGCAGGGATCTACCTTATCTTCGTGATCAATTACGTGATCAGTTAGTAGGCGGCGTGGATTTAGTGAAGGACGATGAAATTTTATTTGAGAATGCATTGACACCTTTTGAGAAAAGAATTGTAACCGGAAAAGAAGTCATTCAAGAAGTTTATGAGTCAACTGGTCATCGTTCTCTATATGCTGTCAATTTAACAGGAAGAACATTTGAATTACGTGACCGTGCCCGTAGAGCAAAGGAATTAGGAGCTGATTGTTTATTATTTAATGTTTTTGCATATGGAATAGATGTATTGCAAGCATTAGTTGAAGACAAAGAAATTGCATTGCCGATAATGGCTCACCCTGCAGTTAGTGGTGCTCTCACGCCTTCAGAATATTACGGAATTCAAAACCCTTTATTATTAGGTAAGTTGCTTCGATATGCTGGTGCAGACTTATCTTTATTCCCTTCACCATACGGAAGCGTGGCTCTTGATAAGGATGAAACGTTAGGAATAAAGGATGAGCTTGTGAAAGAGGATGTGTTTAAGAAAAGTTTCCCTGTCCCTTCTGCCGGAATACATCCTGCTCTCGTTCCATTACTTATTGGAGATTTTGGAATGGATTCTGTTATTAATGCTGGCGGTGGTGTACATGGACATCCTGATGGAGCAATTGGCGGCGGAAAAGCATTTCGAGCTGCTGTTGATGCAGTACTAGCAGGACAGAGTCTGCAAGATGCAGCAACAGAAAATGAATACTTAAGAAAAGCACTAGATTTATGGGGAGTGTAAAAAATACTACATGAAAAAGCCAGTCATTTTTTGTGATTTTGATGGGACCATCACGGAAACGGATAACATCATTTCGTTAATGAAACAGTTTGCTCCACCAGAGTGGGATGGAATAAAAGAGCAAGTGCTTAGTCAGGAAATCTCGATTCAAGAGGGAGTAGGCAGGATGTTTTCACTGCTTCCTTCAAGTCTAAAAGAAGAATTGATTTCATTTTTGAGAGATACAGCAATCATCCGTGATGGATTTGCACAGTTTGTAAAATTTACAAAGGAAGAAGGCATTCCACTTTTTATTGTCAGTGGGGGTATTGACTTCTTTGTTTATCCACTTTTAACCGGACTGGTAGACGAAGAGTTTATCTATTGCAATGGTTCAAGCTTTTCAGAAGAGAAGATTCAAATTCTATGGCCAAACAGTTGTGAGGGCGATTGTGACAATGGTTGTGGCTGCTGTAAGCCTACCATTATTAACAAGCTGACGAGTGGAGACGAGGAGATCATTGTCATAGGGGACTCGATTACAGACTTGCAGGCTGCAAAGCTTGCAGATACAGTATTTGCTCGTGATTTTCTATCAGTAAAAATGAAGGAAATGAATTTACCGTATCATTCTTTTGAAACCTTCCATGATGTACTAAACATTCTGCAATCCAGGGAGGTAAGGCAATGACAGTCTATAAAGAAAGATGGAATGAACTTGCTGATATTAAGGAAGAACTAGCATGGAGAGACTGGTTCCCGGCAACGAGCGGTAACTTGTCAATTAAGGTAAACGAAGATCCTACTACGTTTCTAGTAACAGCAAGTGGGAAAGATAAACGAAAGCGTACAGATGAAGACTTTTTACTAGTTGATGCAAATGGAGAGCCTGCTGAGGAAACAAACCTTAAACCTTCAGCTGAGACACTTTTACATGTTGAGTTGTATAAGCGAACAAATGCAGGCTGTTCACTGCATGTTCATACTATTGATAATAACGTCATCTCTGATTTGTATTTCAGTCAAGGTAAAATCGTATTCCAGAACCAAGAGCTAATCAAAGCATTTGGATTGTGGGAAGAAGATGCTACCTTCACCGTACCCATAATTTATAATCATGCTCACATTCCAACACTAGCAGAAGCATTCGCTGAGCATATTCAGAGTGATGCAGGTGCTGTATTAATTCATAATCACGGTATTACCGTATGGGGAAGTACATCATTAGAAGCAAAGAAATACTTGGAAGCATGTGAGTTCCTATTCTCCTACGAACTGAAAAAAAAGCTTTATACAAACACTTTAACACGCTAATGTAACTAGGGCCTGTCCCCGGTTGCGTTAATGGAATAAAGTGTTCAAAATACTATATAAATATTTTTACTATACTGAGGAGGAATTTTAATGGCAACGATTCGTATCCATGGAACTGAGGAAGTAATTGAGGATCAAGTAAAGGTAGCTGAGTTCTTAGCTAGTAATGACGTTATTTATGAACAATGGGATATTACAAAGTTACCTGTAGACCTACAAGAAAAGTTTTTATTATCGGATGAGGAAAAGAATTTGATTTTAGATGCGTTCAGTACTGAAATAAAAGATATCTCAGAGCGTAGAGGATATCAAACAGCTGATGTTATCTCATTATCTGATGCAACTCCGAACTTAGATCAATTATTACAAAATTTCCAGCAGGAGCATCATCATACAGATGATGAAGTTCGCTTTATTGTAAGTGGACATGGTATTTTCATTATCCAAGGTAAGGATGAAGTGTTTTTTGATGTTCGTTTAAATCCAGGTGATTTAATCTCGGTACCTGAAAATGTACGTCATTATTTCACACTTCAAGAAGACCGTAAAGTAGTTGCGGTACGTATCTTCGTTACACCTGCTGGCTGGGTTCCGATTTATGAAAATGAACAAGTAAGCACAAACTAAGAAAAAAGGGGCTTCCATAATGGAAGCCCTTTTAATTTACTAATCTCATGGTTTAAGTATATCTTCAGTTCAAAGTGTGGATAAAGTAGTAATAAGTTTAGCTTATAAATAGCAGTTCAGTATAATATAGCAATTGTGAAGGGCTGTGTATCTCTATATGGATAACAAGTCGGTGAATAACAAAGGCTGTATTCAATCATTATTAGAACAGATTCTAGGTGAAGTGTTGGCAAATATAGTAATGAATATCATCTTTAAAGGAGTTTACCGCATAATCCGTTCTATCATTCAATTTCTAACACCTTAGCTATTGTATAAACTGTCGTTCTGGTATAAGAGAGGATGCTTTTACAAACTCTGCATTTTCCTTAATAACTGGAATGAAATCTCGTATAATAGCTGCCGTTTTTTCGCCTGGTGGCCCCACATGACCAATGGCTACAACACGATTTGTATGTTCCAATTTATGAATTAGTTTCTTTGTCTGACCAATAATATGCTGAGTGGTATAGACATCATCGAAAAAAAGCTGATTTTCTAAGTAAGGAACTCCAATTTCCATTGCTAACTCAGGAACAACACTTTTAGGGTTTGTTTTACTGTCGATAAATAGTAATCCATGCTCAAGGCAAACTTCTAGTACTACTTTCATTATTCGCTTGTCTGCAGTAACTTTTGACCCCATGTGGTTATTCACTCCTATTGCATAGGGAACATCCTCGATAGCTTGTTCTACTCTTCGTCTAATTTCATCAGTTGATAAGTCAGATGTGATGGCACCTGGTCCCAGCCAACTTTTCTTCCCATGAAAAGGTTCCATTGGTAAATGGATAATGACATCGTGTCCTAATCGATGGGCTGCCTCAGCATCAGAATTTGACGTAGGGAGAAAAGGCATAATCGCAACTGTAAGAGGAATAGGTAATGATAGTATTTCTTTCGTACCGGACATGTTATTTCCAAAATCATCAATGATAATGGCTACTTGTTTAGTTGGTGTCTCAGCAAAACTATAAGAAGGTAGCAGTAAACTAATGACCATACATAACATAAAAACAGTTCTGACGAATACACTCATTGAAACTCACTCCTTTTCAAATTACATATTTTTCTTAGAATGAGAAAATGAGGAGTGTTTTACTCACTGCGATACAGGTAAAAAAAGCCAATCTAATGTGATTACATAGGTTGGCTTTTTAAATTAAAGTATAGTTTCTTGTACATTTTTCTCTTTCCACAATTTATATTTTTCCAATTCATTTCTAATTTGTTTAAAAGTAAACGTTAAAACTGCAGCATCATCAATATATCCAAGTCCCAAAAGAATATCAGGAATCATATCTGTTGGAACGACAAAATAGAGGATAGCTGCTATGACCATGGTAATTGTTCCGATAGGAAGGTGACGATACGTTCCAGCGTGCCAATCATAATAAAGGTCAACTAAAAGGAAAAGTTGATTTTTGAAAGTACCAATCTTATTCTGTTCAGAATATGTCTTCCTTTGTAGTTGTTTTAGTAATTCAATTGCCTTTTTTCGATCATTTACATATTCAATTGCTTTATTCCGAAACCTTTTAATTCCTAGTGCAGTTTGTTTTTCATTAAACTCCAATGAATGTTCCTCCTTGAAATACAACTGTTAAAAATATAGTACCATGATGTTTTGTAGAAGGAAAATGACTTGCTGAATTCGACACAAATTTGAATTGCACAGTGGATGACAAAAAATGAGTATCGTTGTTTATGTCAATTTTATGAAAAAAATGACAGAGAAATTTGTCTAATTTTGCGATTCTATTTACATATTTAGTATTATTTGTAATAATGCTTTAGTAAGATAAAATCTCTAAGAAAAGTAAGTGAAATGGAGGTATAGTCGTGGTTGCAGATGCAGAAGAGTTGTCTCTATTATTAGCAAGAATTGATAGAAAAAGAGAATTAATGATTTCAACTGCACTAGCAAACGGTTTCACTAGCCCTGAAACAGTTACATGCAGCCAAGAATTAGATATACTCATAGCACAGTATCAAAAAAATTGCTTACTGTGCAAAAGACAAAGAAGGTATACCAGACATTTACCAGTGTCTATACGTTCTTTTTAAAACCGACTTTTAAAACGTCTGATAACATAAATGATCTATAAAAAACCCATGAAAAAATGTTTATCTTACATGAACATTTCATCATGGGTTTTTGTATCTTGTTTCATTGATTAACTTATGCAGTTTCTTTTAAAATACTTGTAATAGAATAACCATAAATAATAATCCTACAATAAACGAATAAGTGGCAGTCCGTTCATTGCCATCACCGTGGCTTTCCGGAATTAATTCCTTATAAATAATGAACAACATTGCACCAGCAGCAAAAGCCAATCCATAAGGCACTAAAAAGGTAACAAAACTTGTTAAGGAGAATCCAATTATTGCACTGACAATTTCAATGGCTCCAGTTAAGGTTGCAATAATAAAAGCTCGTATTTTACTAATCTTTTGCTGAATTAAAAACAACGCAACTAAAAATCCCTCAGGTGCATTTTGAAGTCCTATAGCAAAGGCTATGAGATTACCTGTTTCAGAAACGGAAGAAGCATAACTTACTCCAACTGAAAGTCCTTCTGGAATATTATGAAGAGTGATGGCTGCTACAATTAATGCGGCTTTTTGGTCAATTTCAATTCCCATATTGTTGTGACCAAGGTCTATATGAGGGATATTCTTTTCAAGCATTGTTAAT
Source organism: Bacillus sp. BGMRC 2118 (assembly GCA_008364785.1). Lineage (GTDB taxonomy): Bacteria > Bacillota > Bacilli > Bacillales > SA4 > Bacillus_BS. Next base: position 202,546 of record VTTJ01000008.1, read on the forward strand.
ACAAGAACACCGAAAAATAACCCGATCGTCAGCTGAATTAAACCACCACTTGCAATTGCCTCTGGAATCAGACTCATTGTCGAAGCTGCCATCATTATACCTGCAGTAAAAGCAAGTAATATATCTCTCCATCTATGGGTTACCTGTGATAGAAATAGAATGGGTAAGGCACCAAGCCCAGTAGAAAGAGCAGATAATACACTACCGAGAAGCACTTCCTGCATAAAATCTCACCTTCACTTTAGAGTATATTTACCATTATAATGTTGTACCGTGTTAAAGTATACATAATCACATTATTAATAGGTATGAGAGGAGTACCAAAATGAAAACTTTAAATTACTATTTATTAGATGTTTTTACAAACGAGCCTTTTGGTGGGAATCAACTTGCTGTGTTTATGGACGGAAAAGGTCTTTCCACAGCCCAAATGCAAACAATCGCACAAGAGCTAAACTTATCTGAAACTGTCTTTATCTTACCGCCTGAGCTTCAAACAAGTTCATACAAGCTACGAATCTTCACACCAAAGACTGAACTTCCATTTGCAGGTCATCCTACAATCGGAACAGCCTATCTATTAGCCACTTTAGGCTTACTTCCCAATACTGATGGACTAAATGAAATCGTATTTGAAGAGAATGTTGGGCAGATTACCATTCATATATATGCAGAAAATGAAAAAGTGATAAAGGTTGATATGCTGCAACCAATTCCTATAAAAGTGGATAAGCTTCTGGAAAAAACAGTGGTTGCAAACTTACTATCTATAAACGAAGGAGATATACACACAGAATTGCCGATTTCAATTATTAGTGCTGGAATTCCGTTTGTATATGTTCCGGTAAAATCATTACACGCAATGAACCGAATTGAATTAAGAATGGATGTTTGGAATCAAGAGTTTGCTGGTAGTGAAGATACACAGCATATATTTGCATTCTCACTTGAAACACAAGATCCATTAACACACGTACATAGTCGTATGTTTGCTCCTGCAATGGGAATTACCGAGGATCCCGCGACAGGAAGTGCTAGTGGACCATTAGGATATTATTTAGTCACAAACGATTTAGTTGAAGAGAACAAAGGTCAATATCAGTTTGTTAGTGAACAAGGTATGGAGATGGGAAGACCAAGTCAAATTGAAATAACGATAAAAAAAGAAGTTGATTCCATTTCTGAAGTAAAAGTAGGCGGAAGTGCCATCATCATGGCTGAAGGTAAAATGTTTTTACATATATAATTGGAAAATTCGCCATTTATCGATAAAATCAGTCAGAAACCGTTTACTTTACAAAAACCTAATAGTAGAATGATACCATACAAATTGTGAATGTAAGGTGGACCTATTCGTGAAACTAAAAGAAGTTGAACCCACTTTTTATCATATTTTAAGGAAATCGGCCATTTTACTGTTATTATTAGGGGCTTTATTATTTCTAGTTCTTTTTTCAATAGGTAATGAAAGAATCCTAGCTTCTGCAATCAATTTATACCTACTACTCTTTTTTACTATTTTATTATCCTTTTTCACCGTCTATTTAGTAATTCGACAGACACTACTCCAATCACACACACAGTTACAAATAGAAAAGGAGAAACTTGAGATAACAAATGAGTTTCGTAGTTCATTAGCCATCCTTCCAGCACTACTTTATCGCTTTAAAAAGAATGATGAGGGTGAAATGGTAGTAGTGTATCATGAAGGGAAAAGAGCAGAAGAGCTCGGAGTTACAACTGAGTCTGTAAAGGGAATGCCTGTTATTGAATTTCTACATAAAAATGTCTATGAAACTGCAATTCTACCATTTGAACGTGCATTTGCAGGAAATATCGTGCAATTTCATGTGAAGACAGATACACACATTTTTGAACATACTGTCACCCCTATCTATGATCAAGCAACAAAGAAAATAATTGAAATAAGTGGATATGGTGTAGATATTACCGCACATGAACTGGCAAATAAAAAAATGAAAGATTTATCAGAATATGATCAATTAACCGGTTTATTCAATCGTGATAAATATTCTCAAGTGGTGGAACGTTTTATCCAAAAAGACAGCGAAAATAAACACATTACAATTCTATTAATTGATTTAGATGATTTTAAGCATATCAACGATACACTCGGTCACTCAGTCGGAGACCAACTGCTTATCCAAGTTTCTAACAAACTCAGAGAATTATTCCTGCCAGAACATGATGTCTTTAGACTTGGTGGTGATGAATTTGTTGTTCTTATTACTCATTCAATCACTAGAGATGAAGCTAAAGAAATTTGTAAAAGTATTATAGAAATTATTAAAGAACCAATTGAAATTGGTGACCATCAGTTATATACATCAGCAAGTATTGGAATTGCATTTTATCCTGAACATGCAACAGATTCCAAAACGTTGTTAAAGCAAGCAGACCTGGCCATGTATCGAGCGAAAAATGAAGGTAAGAATGATTATTTCATATATTCAAAGGAAATGATGGATGAGACAATTGAGAAAATTGAAATGCAAAAAAGTCTTCGCCATGCAGTAGAAAAAGGAGAGTTTACCTTATATTATCAGCCTCAAATTGATGTATTAACACATGAAGTAGTCGGGGTAGAAGCTCTAATACGATGGTATCATCCAATAAAAGGATTTATATCACCTCTTGAATTTATTCCAATTGCAGAGGAAACAGGACTGATACAAGAGATTGGAGAATGGGTACTTCGTGCAGCCTGTGAGCAATATAGCAGGTGGAAGGAAGAAGGTTATCACATACCGATTTCGGTCAATTTATCAGCAAAGCAATTTAAGCAAGTTAACTTGAGTGGAATGATTCAAAGTATAATTGAAGAGACCAATATGGATCCTAGTTCATTAACAATTGAGATTACAGAAAGCACTTCAATGGAAGATGTTCAATTTACCATTTCTCTTTTAGAAGAACTACAAAAAAAGGGGATTGAAATCTCAATTGATGATTTTGGAACAGGGTATTCTTCGCTTAGTTACCTACAAAAGCTTCCGGTCAATTGCTTGAAAATCGACCGTTCGTTTATTCAAGGAATTGAATCAAGGACTAGTGGAATTGCACTTGTGAAAACCATCATTGATCTTGCTGAAAACTTAAACTTCAGTGTTATTGCTGAAGGAGTTGAGACAATCGAACAAAGAGATATATTATCAAATTTAGGTTGTCATAAAGTACAAGGCTTCGTCTACTCAAAGCCTGTTATGGCTGGAGAGATTATTAGTTTAGTGAATAAAAAGATTGCAATATAAGTAATTGTTAAATTAAGGCTCTCTTCTAAAGCGTTGTTGCTTTTAGTACAATTATTCTGGTGTACAACCAGTTTTAGAAGAAAATTGAGGTTGGAGTAGAAAAGAGCAACTCTCTATTTGTATAGAAGTATCTAAATACTAAGGTGAAAATCCAGCTTTTGGGATACGAGAAAGCAACAATCTAAACGAAAACAGCCTATATTAAAAATATGACTTTAGCAAATTAGCATAGTACTGGTTTGTTAAAGTCTTTTTATTTTCCTCCTTTTATATGAAAATGATCATTCTTACCAAAAGCATAAAACTATCTACACTGTACAATATGACAAAACCAGCATGGTATCAACGAATTTGCGATAAAACATCATTGGCAATTTTTCTAGCACTTTTGATATAGAGAATTTCTAAACATGTAGGTATAATTAATTAGATTATTATAAAAGTAATAGGAGATAATGGTATGATAGTAAATAGAGTTAGATCATGCCTTACATGGTTGATGTAAGTTAAGAGGTGATAGAGTGGAACATACGATGAGTTCTTATAATCAATATTGGCTTATCTTTTCAATTTTATTGAGCATTTTATTTTCTTTTATCTCTATGGACCTTAGATGGAAGATGATTGTTTATCAAGATATTAAATATAAACTTTGGTTGTTAGCCTGTGCAATTTCAATGGGGATTGGCATTTGGACTATGCATTTTGTCGGAATGGCTGCAATGGAAATGCATGATCCTATTTACTATAATAGTAAAATAGTATTACTTTCTATGTTAGTCTCTATAGTAGGAACAGGCAGTGCTTTTTTAATAATGAAGACAGATAAGAAACGTTTGTTTTTATCAAGTGTGTTAATGGGACTAGGAATTGTATGTATGCATTACCTAGGCATAGAAGCAATGAAGGTAAGCTTTACAATCAGCTATGATCCACTTAGCAAAATACTGTCAACATCTGTTGCGATTATTGCCTCTTACGGTGCATTATGGCTGTTGTTTTTCTTCAATCATGGCCGTGAGATTTCTGTAAAGTTGAAACTAGTAAGTGGTGTGTTAATGGGACTGGGAATATCCGGTACACACTATATTGGGATGTGGGGTACTCATTATACACCCAAAGCAGGAATAGATACTGGACAATTTTTTACTTTGTCCTCACAAACATTGACAGCTTATATTAGTATTCCAGTCATTATTGTTGTGATTATTATGCTTATTTCTGGTACTGTACTCGATAAGAAACTCATTGCCCAAATTAAAAATTTGCAAGACAGCGAGAAAAAACTGCGTGAAGCTGATAAGTTATCTTTAGTTGGTGAGTTAGCAGCAGGTGTTGCACATGAAATTAGAAACCCTCTAACCTCATTAAAAGGATTTACTGAAATTCTTCATCGAGAGTCAAAGGAAACAGATCATCATAAATATTTAAAAATTATGATTGATGAAATAGAACGTATTAATTTTATCGTTAGTGAATTCATGGTATTATCAAAACCGCATCTCGTGCAATATACGAAAACAAATATAACAGACATTATCCAACATGTTGTAACATTGTTAAACACACAGGCTATCCTGAAGAACATTGAAATTATACCTGTGTTAGTAGGAGAAGACTTCATTATTGAATGTGAAGAAAATCAAGTTAAACAGGTGCTTGTGAATATTATTAAAAACTCAATTGAATCCATTCAAGATGGGGGAACTGTTTCAGTAAAGATTATTAGTAAAGATAACAATATTACTATAGAGGTTGTAGATAATGGAGTTGGCATACCAAAAGAGACTCTATCCCTGCTGGGGAAACCCTTTTATACAACGAAAACAGATGGAACAGGTCTAGGAATTATGGTAAGTAAGAAAATTATTCAAAACCATAACGGTACCTTAACGATAAAAAGTGAAGAAGGTAAAGGAACGAGTGTAATCATCACGCTGCCTTCAACCAAAATTGATAACAATGACATACATACTGCAGCGGAAAATGAATAAAGCAAGGTAGTTCTCTAAATGTTAGAGAGCTACCTTGCTTTATGTTTAAAGCTCTTTTTAAGAGAGATGTAGCTATAGATCAATTCCAGGATACGAAAAGGTGGCATGAGAGGTTAAGAAAAACCCTTATTTAAACGTTCATCTCTGTTAGTTTTTTATCTGATGGTAAATAGTAAGTGAGCAAACCAAGTAGTGGTAGAAATCCTACTGCCATAATCGTTGTAACAATTCCATAATGATCTGCGAAATAACCGAGAGCAACGGAACCAATTGCACCCATTCCAAAAGCCAGACCAACAATAAGACCAGAAACTGTACCAATTTTCCCTGGTAATAACTCCTGTGCATACACAACGGTTACAGAGAAACTGGATAACAAGATGAATCCCATGAACGCAAGGATAAAATAGGCACTTATTTTGCCGGCAAAAGGTAAATACAATGCTAGAGGTGTAGCTAAAATCATGGATAAAAAGATCACATGCTTACGTCCGATTTTATCTGATAAAGGACCACCGAAAAACGTACCGATGGCACCCGTTACTAAAAATAGAAAAATATAGCTTTGTGATTCTTTAATACTTGCTCCAAATTGTTCAATTGCAAAAAATGTATAGAAATTAGAAATTGCAGATAAGTACCAGGATCTTGCGAAAACCAATAAGATTAATAACGTTAAAGCAGAAAGAATCATTTTTTTATTCGAAGAAGACGTTTTGTCAGCTTTTGACTGTTTTGGCCTTACTGGTACTGACTGAATTCTTATAGAATACCATTTAGCGATATAAATGAGCAGAAGTACGGCTATACCTGCAGAGACGGTAAACCAAATTGCTCCAAATTGGCCAAACGGCACGAGCACTAATGCTGTGATTAGCGGTGCAAATGCTTGACCGGAATTCCCCCCAACTTGATAGATTGATTGGGCTAGCCCTCTTCTAGTACCGGCTGCTAAATAGGAGACACGTGAACCTTCTGGATGGAAAACTGCGGATCCTATTCCGATAAAAAAGACTGAGAAAATGATCCAAACAAAGCTTGGGGCAAACGCCAAGCCGAAAACTCCAATCATAGATGCTAACAAACCAATGGGCAAAGCATAAGGAAATGGTCTCTTATCAGTGACCAATCCAACAACTGGTTGCATGAGTGAAGATGTCAAGTTTAACGTAAATGCGATAAAGCCTAGTTGTGTATATGTAAATTGGTTGGCTTCCTCTAAAATCGGAAACATTGCAGGGACAACAGATTGAACTGTGTCGTTTAACATATGACAAAGAGAAATGATAAATAATACATGGTACACGGTTTTCTTTTCTATAGATTTATCATTTTGGGTAGAAGTAACTGCTGTTGCCATAATTTTTCACCTCTCATCAAGTATACGTTTCTTCTTATAAATAACTCCAATTTATTAAGCAATTATAGTTTATCATTCTATATAGTTAGGAAAAAATATAAACTACAAGGTGTTAGCTCCTTGTAGTTTTAGTTACCAGATTCATATAGTGGAAAAACAATGAGTACTTCAGTCCCAATATTCTCGGAGCTTTTAATTGTAATTTCTCCATTATACATCGACACGATACGTTGGCATACGACCAGTCCTAGGCCGGTTCCTGTATCCTTTAACGTAAAAAAAGGTTCAAATATTTTCCCCAATACTTCTTCAGGTATTCCAGTTCCAGTATCTTTAATCGAAATGATACACGTATTATTCTCATTATGAGCTGTAATCGTCAAAAGTCCACCATTGCTCATTGACTCTAGTGCGTTCTTTACTAGATTCAAGATTACTTGTTTAATATGATCCTTCACACAGTAAATCAAATTCGGTGTTTGATCGATTGTCACGTTGTATTGTACATTGTATAAATTTGCCTCAGATTGAATCAGAGGATGTAATTCATTCATAATGCAATTAACATCATGAACATCTAAAAACTCAGCAGTTGGTTTGCCTAATACTAGAAACTCGCTAATGATTTCATTAATACGATTTATTTCTTCATCAATCACACTAAAATAAAACTGATCATCTTCTTCGGTATACTTTTCACTCAGTAACTTCATGAGACCTTTGATACCGGTCAGTGGATTACGAATTTCATGAGCAGTACTTGCAGCCAATTGACCAACCAACTCTAACTTTTGACTTTCATTTTGCATTCTTTCGAAGGCTGCGTCTTTCCTTAGCAATTGGTTTTTAATTAATAGATATACCGCGTTTGAGAGGATAAACAAAATGAAAAAATAGAAAAGAGTAGTTCTTAGAATATCAACTTTTGAGAGTTTATCAATTTTCACCTTTATTGTCCAAGGAGCAAGCTCCATGATGGTTTCACTATATGAAGTTCCAATGGCATCAGGTTGAGTTGTTTCAAAAATTACTTGATTGTTCCGGTCCAGAACAGAGATTTGTTTATTAGGTGTCAGGACTCGCATAATATTTTGTATATAATCAGTACGAAGATTTACTAATAATAGACCAGAATCTGTAGTCGCTGAGTTACTTACAGGTGTGACAATTGATATAAGCTTACCTTCACCTTCACCTAAGTAATCATTAACAAAAGGTGAGATTTTGGATTTCTTTGTAATAAGGGCAGTCTGAATAAAATTATACTGAAGTACATTTACGTTTGCCCTATTGTCCGTTGAACCGACTAATAAATCACCCTTTTCATTTGCATAGTAAAAACCTGCAAAACGGGGGTCCTCTTTATTGCTCTCCACTAGAATTGTTTCTATTTCATTTAGATTATTGGATTTCGTATTTATTACTTTTGCTAACATCTCAATGCCAGCCTCTGTTTCGCCAATTAATCGGTCTAACTGATTTTTATATAAGTTTGCTGTGCGTTCAGCATCTACGATTAAGTCTTCTTGATTATCATTTAATTCTTTATAAATAAAATAAGAGCTTAAGATAACAGTAGGTAGAATCACAATCGTAATGTAAAGAAATAATCCTTTGATAGATTTCACGTTGAAATTTCTCCCCTAGCATAAGGTGATGTACATCTATTATATACTATGTTTAATACTGTTCCTATACTCTTGTGTCTAGGTGGAATGAAAAGGAAAATTAGAAGTAGTAGTTTCATGATATTTACTTTTACTTGATACTCTCACTCATGTTTCCTATCAGTACATTTGACATGAATAAGAGAATTTAGTACACTTATCTTGAATTCAAGATAAATAAAATTTATAAGGATTTGGTATTATATGGAAAATGATAATAGTATAGAAACATCACTTAAACTATTTGTTGTTCTATCACGCGCTTATAGAAGTATTAGTGATTTAGCAAATAAGTCTATTCAGCGATTTGGATTAAATCCAACAGAATTCGCTGTACTAGAATTATTATTTCATAAGGGGGAAACACCACTTCAGCAAATTGGTGGTAAAATCCTAATTGCTAGTGGGAGTATAACGTATGTAGTAGACAAATTAGAAAAAAAAGGTTTGTTAGCTCGTAAACAATGTTCAAAAGATCGAAGAGTGACATATGCAGCATTAACGGATGAGGGAATAAACTTTATGAAAGAAATTTTCCCAGATCATGAACAATTCGTTAACGAAATTCAGTCAAGTCTATCACACGATGAAAAGGAAGAATTAATAAAATTGCTGAAAAAGTTAGGACATGGTGCAAAAAACCATACCTTAAACCAATAATATAAAAGAAAAAGTCTGCCGAAATCATTTGCAGACTTTTTTTAATTCACAAAAATGTAATTTTTTCCAAATAAATTTCCCTGATCTGTATTGTAAAATAAAGGTAGAGGGGGCGGGGCCGATGGTCTTGGACATAAAGCAAAAGAAGAGGGTTAGCTTATTTGTAATCATTGTAGCAATCATTTTAATTTCAAATTATTTAGTAATGAACATAGCTGCTTACCAACCAGTTACCATACATCTAGCATTGGCAACACTATTAGATTTAACAATTATTTTACCTCTAGCCTTTTATGTCATTATATTAAGGAAAAGACACTCCGTATTTTATATCATTCCAGCCGTTTTAATTGGCTTTTGGATTGCGTATTTTTTTATTCCGAACTATATCTTTGAACAATTTAAAATCATCATGTTTGTTATATATGGAATTGAATTACTGTTTATACTCCTAGAGTTCTTTATTCTCATAAAGACGCTTAAAAAGTTTCCTCAATTTAAGATGAAGTTTAACGAGTTAGAAGCTAGTTATCCTCAATTTCAGCTCAAACTAAGAAAATCATTAGAGTCAGTATTTAGTAGTAAGTTGGCGAATATTGTATCAACGGATATAAGTGTATTCTATTTTGGCTTGTTTAGCTGGAAAAGGAGAGGGGAGATAACTGGGAACCATATATTCAGTTATCACAAAAATACAGGGTATTTGGCTTTTGTCATTATGCTCGCTCATGCACTCATAATTGAGATGATTGGTGTACACTTTTTAATTGCTCAAAAAAGTGTAGTATGGGCTTGGGTATTTACTTCATTTGATTTGATCACAGCTGTGTTTCTAGTAGCTGACTACCGTGCTTCGATGAGGTCACCAATTACTGTAACCCATGATCATTTGAATATTGTAATTGGTGTAAGAAGATCAATAGAGGTACCGATTTCTGGAATTAAGTCTATTAAAAAGACAACAACAACACCTAAGATAAGAAAGAGTGAAAAGAATTCTTTTTATGCAACATTACCACAATTGATTGAAGACGATGACCCAGTTTTTGAAATCAGTCTTAACTATCCAATACAGGCAATATATATGTATGGCATGAAAAAAGATATTGAGAAGATCTATATAACTGTAGATCGGAATGAAGATTTTTATCAATACATTGTAAATAGCATGGAGAGAGATGAAAAAGGGATACAATAATTTGTATCCTTTTTAGACTGTAGACAAACTCGAATTATTTGAGATTTGCTACAGTTTTTTTATTTTAAACTAGGTGATTTCTGCTCCATGGCACTCGCCGGATACCTCGGGGCTGGCGGTGAGCCTCCTCGTCGCTATGCTCCTGTGGGGTCTCACCTGAGACAAAGGAATTACACTTTGTCATATGTCCAGCTGCTCCCGCAGGAGTCGAGTGCCATTCCGCTACAAACTGTTGGTAAGTCAGCCTCTCCTTCAACATTGTCTTATCTTAAAATAAAAGAAGATAAAAACTAAGGTGACTACTATGCTAACATAACATAACTCTATGCAAAGTGACCCACTTGAATGATTACTATAAATCAACTTGTTCCTGACAATTATTTATTACGGAAACTAGAGGATTCTATTGATTTTTATTTCATTCATTTTCTTGTTAAATTGGCCATTTGTCTACAAACTGAAGGGATACAATAATTTGTATCCCTTTTTTTACTCTTTATATTCGTTTGGTAAGATTAATAATTCTACACGTCTATTTTGTGATCGGCCTTCAGCTGTGTCGTTTGAAGCTACAGGCTGGAATTCTCCAAAGCCTTTTACACTGAATCTTCGAGGATCAAGCTTTTCATTTTCTAGTATTACTTTCATGAAGTTAACACCGCGCATTACACTTAAATGCCAATTCGACTCAAACTGAGCTGTACTAATTGGAACATTATCCGTGTGACCACTTATGACCACATTACGAGGTGGTTTTGTCACAAGAAGCTCTGAAATCTCACTTGCAAGATTCATATCACTGATACGGACCTCTGATTTTCCAGAATCAAAAAATACATCATTTAATATTGTGATCAACAGTCCTTCGTCTGTTAATCGTGTTTCTAATCGATTATCTAAACCCTTTTCGTTAATATAAGCATCAATTTTCTTTTGAACCTCTGCTAATTCTGCCTTTTCCATTAACTCTGCTTTCTCTTTAGCATCCATATTATCCATTTCAGGAATTATATTATCTTCATTTTTCGCATCTTCTTTGTTTGCAGATTGTGGTTGATCTTCAGGAAGGGGAGCAGGAAAATCCATCATACCTGTACCACCATTAAAGGCACTATTGAATGCCTGTGCCATTTGTTGGAACTTTTGTGCATCAACTGAACTACTGGCGAATAATACGATAAATAGAGCTAATAAAAGAGTAAGTAAGTCAGCATAAGGAATTAGCCATGATTCATCAACGTGGTCCTCATGATGATGCTTTTTCTTCTTACTCATCTTGACTACCACCACCTTGAGCTTGACCTTGCGAAGCTAAATACTTTTCACGCTCAGTATTCGGTAAATAACTTAATAATTTTTGTTCGAGCATTGTAGGTGATTGTCCATCAAGAACGGAAAGGACACCTTCAATCATAATTCGTTTAACTTGTGCTTCTTCTTTTGATTTTCGTTTAAGTTTATTTGCAAAAGGATGCCATAAGCTATAACCAGTAAAAATACCATATAGCGTTGCAACGAATGCTGCAGCAATAGCTGCTCCTAAAGCATCTATGTCAGCCATGTTCCCAAGAGCTGCAATTAAACCTACTACAGCTCCTAATACCCCTAGTGTTGGCGCATACGTACCAGCTTGTGTAAAAATACTTGCAGCAGCTTGATGACGTTCTTCCATTGCATCAATTTCTTCATTCATTACATCACGAATGAATTCAGGAGATTGTCCATCAATTGCTAAGCTTAACCCGTTTTTTAAGAATGGTTCGTTAACTTCATTTAATTGGGTTTCTAGTGCTAGTAAACCTTCTTTACGTGCAATGTTAGCCCAGTTTGTAAATGTTGGAATAAGTTCACTGATTGAAAATTCTTGCTTGTCATTGAAAATAATTTTAAATAATTTTGGAATTTTTTTTAGCTCCGATGCAGGGAAAGCTATTCCTACTGCACCGATTGTACCAATAATAATCATAAAAATAGCGGCGGGGTTTCCTAAGTTACTAAAAGGCACATGTTTAAAAAACATTCCCCCTAATAGTCCAGCTAATGCAAGTACGATTCCGACTAAAGTTGCTTTATCCATAGTAATCACCTATCTTTTATTTTTTTTATGTGTTTTTAAGTCTAATAGACATAAAGAGATAACTTTCTTCGAATAGTTTTGTTTATATTAATCTTATCGACAAAATTTTATATTTTGTAAGTATTATTTACGAATTCCTTTAGGTTTTTTTTTGAAGTAGATTCAATGTTGATTGCAAGGAAGGAATATTTACACATTTTCACGAATACATACAAGGTAATATTATAGATAGGAGTTGAAATGATGAGATTTGAAGAATTTCAATATAAACGACCGGATTTAGAGGAGATTGAAAAAGAAGTTACGGTTCTATTAAAGAACTTTGATTTAGCAGAGTCTGCTGAGGAACAAAATAGTGTGATGCATGAAATCAATAAAATTCGTAATGACTTTAGTACCATGTATAACATTTGTTACGTTCGTCATACGATTAATACGGAAGATGAGTTCTATCAAGCTGAGAATGACTTTTTTGATGAAGCAAGTCCAATTATGCAAAAGGTCAGTACGACATTTTATAACCACTTGGTTGCTTCAAAATTTAGAAATGAATTAGAAGCTAAATGGGGAAAGCATTTGTTTAATTTAGCAGAACTTGAGCTTAAAACCTTTTCACCAGAAGTGATTGAAGACCTGCAAACAGAAAATAAGCTATCTAGTGAATATACAAAGCTTGTTGCTGCAGCAAAAATCTCCTTCGAAGGAGAAGAAAGAACATTAGCGCAATTATATCCGTTCACTATTTCAAAAGATAGAGAAACACGAAAAGCTGCAAGTGATTTGTATTATGGTTACTTTGCAGAACATACGGAAAAATTTGATGAAATTTATGATAAGTTAGTAAAAGTACGTACGACAATTGCGGAAAAATTGGGATATGAGAATTATGTGGGTCTAGGCTATGATCGTATGTTACGTACTGATTATGGGGCAAGTGATGTGAAGAAATTTAGAGACCAAGTAAAAGAGTTCATTGTACCACTTGCAACAAAGTTAAAAGAAGAACAGCGTGATCGAATCGGTGTCGAAGCATTATACTATTACGATGAAGGTTATAACTTCAAGACTGGGAATCCAGAACCAAAGGGTAGCCCTGAGTGGATCGTGGAAAACGGAAAAACGATGTATAGTGAATTATCTTCAGAGACAAATGAGTTCTTCAATTTTATGATTGATAATAATTTAATGGATTTAGTTGCGAAATCAGGAAAAGCAAGTGGTGGGTATTGTACATACATTAACAACTATAAATCACCCTACATATTCTCGAACTTTAATGGTACGAGCGGTGATATAGATGTTCTCACTCATGAGGCGGGTCATGCATTCCAAGTATATTCAAGCAGCCATTTTGAAGTGCCTGAATACAATTGGCCGACATATGAAGCATGTGAGATTCACTCGATGAGTATGGAGTTCTTTACATGGCCATGGATGGAGAAATTCTTTAAAGAAGATACTGAGAAGTACAAATACTCTCATTTAAGTGGTGCACTGCTATTCTTACCGTATGGAGTAGCTGTAGATGAATTTCAACATTTTGTATATGAAAACCCAACTGCAACACCAAAGGAAAGAAAAGATATGTGGCGAGAACTGGAACTAAAGTACCTTCCTCATCGCAATCATGCTGACAATCAGTTCTTAAACGATGGTGGATTTTGGCAGCGTCAAGGTCATATTTTCAACAGCCCATTTTATTACATTGATTACACACTAGCGCAAATTTGTGCGTTCCAATTTTGGAAGCGTTCCAGAGAAGATATGAATGATGCTTGGAAGGATTACTATCACCTTTGTCAGCAAGGTGGAAGTTTGCCGTTTACAGAATTGGTAAAGACAGCTAACTTAGACTCTCCATTTGAAAAAGGTTCAGTTGAGGGTGTTGTACAAGAAATAGAAAATTACTTAAATAGTGTTGATCATAAAGCATTATAAAGAGAAGGTGTCCATTTTTTGGACACCTTTTTTATCTTTATTCAAGGCTCACTTATGTAGACCTTGTTACGATTAAGCAAAGGTCTTTTTGTAAAGTTGTTGATATTATAGCCTACATGAAAAATAATAACCTATGTGAAAACAGCCTTATTCAATTATAATTTCTGCACCTGCGTATAAAACACGCCATGAATCAAGAAGAGAAGAACGGGTTAGAGGTAGTAAGATGGTTCCTTTTTGTTTTCCATTACTTTTCGTATACATGGAGACAGTAATGACCGATTCGACTTTAAGTAAATCAGTTGAATGGCTTGGCAGTGTGATCGTTTTAATTTTGATGGTTTCTAAATCTCTCCGAAACTTGTTGAAATCCTGATTCTTACCCCATTCAGATGTGTCTGTTGTTAAGGAGAGTATCGATAAATCATGCTGGTTTAACCCTTCAATAAAAACGCGTGATAGTTCAGTTGCATTCAAATTGGCTACATATTCATTCAAGAGTCCTGCAGCTTTCAGAACCATCAGTTTGTGTGAATAGTCCATTACATCCTTTTTGTGCAACCTGCTTCCCTGAAAGTGGATACAAAAATGACCTGGGAAATTATTTTTTAGTGCACCTGCGCCATGCGGCATTCCATGCATGGAAGAGGGAATTAAGTAATCATCCATCTGGACCAGAATTGCTCGCCTTTTCCAACTCCACTTTCCACTATATATCTCCTTCATAATCTTTGTATCTTGACTAGTTAAAGGCTGTACATCTGTATGGTTCTTTCCTGCTCTACGCTGTACACGAAAACTTTTTCCTGTTTCAATATCAATGACAGTAAATGTACTATATTTTGGTAGTAGCCTATCTGCAAGATCCCATTCGATTAACTCAATTTCGAAGCTTATATGGGGTTTTGTAGTTGTTGCAATATCTGCATATGCAGAATTACCTGGATAAAGCAATATATATATCATGGTGAAAATCTGGATTTTCTTCATAGTTCTCATTCCTTAATAGTTAAATGTAGATAAAAATAAGTTTCTCCATTGGACAAATTACTATGTAACATATATTTGCGGATAGTAGGTCATCTTAATAATAAAGTGAAGGAGGAAACAAAAATGAGAGAAAAAGAAAGCAAAAATGTAGTAAAGCTAAGCTATGAATCGGATGGGAAAATGGGAAAAGAACATAAAAGTGAGAATAGAGATGGAAGAGAACTTGACGATACTGAATTTTTTAATATTACACCAGGAAGTGAATAAATAATTTATAGAGATAACAACCTAAAAATTCATCTAATAGAAGGCTCATTTCTAAAACTTTGTTGCTTTTCGTACACTTACTTTGTGTTTACAACCAGTTTCAGACGCGAAACGCGGTTGAATTAGAAAAGAGGAACTCTCTTTATTTATAGAAGTATCTAATACTAAGGTAAAAATCCGGCTATTAGGATTTTTACGTAAAGCTTAAATCTATACGGAAACAGCCAAATAGAAAAAAGAGCATGTCCTTTGAGGGACATGCTACTTAACTTAGACTGTTCTCGCATAAATTGTTGTTTCAAGATAAGAAGAGAAGCACGCTAGTCTCAAGGTCTTGGGGCATATATTCGCAGTATCTTTTTTAAGGATGATTTGATATAAAGCAACAATGTTTTTGAAAAGAAGCCTTTATTAAAAACCAAATAAGCGTTGGACTAACCAAAAAGCCCCAAATAGTGAAATAGCTAATGATATAGGAACAACAACTTTTTTACTATCTAGTTTCATATATAACTTAAGTAATAACGGAATTAAAATTAAAACTAATAGTAACTGAATAACTTCAATACCAATATTAAAAGCAAATAATTCAACTGCTACTTGCGATTTGGAACCTAGAGATTCTTTTAATAAACTTGAAAACCCTAATCCATGAATAAGCCCAAAAATAAGTGTAACGAGCCAACGGTACTTAATCTCAGATTTAAAAATATTTTCAACGGCTACATAACAAATAGAAAGAGCAATCATAACTTCTACAAAAAGAGACGGCAGATTAATAATATCTAATGTTCCTAGTGCGATAGTTAAACTATGTCCCACAGTAAACGCTGTGACGATAACGACTAGTTCACGAACACGTTGAGGACGAATAATTAAAGCTAGTAAGAAAAGTAAATGATCATAACCTGTTAAGATGTGATGTACACCAAGTTTGAAAAATGACCAGAAATCTGATGTCTCCGTAGTAACTCCAGCAGGTTCATTTGAATCAACAAATGATTCTGTTCCCTCTTCTAATCCATCAACTATTGCTAACCACTCTCTGTTTCCTGCTTGTAGAGCAATTTGGGTAGATTGCTCAGTTTGCTTAACGGTTAAAAAGTTAACATAGTTTGTATCTCTAGCCCCTTCGTAGAAGTAGTCAGTTAGTTTTATTGTCTGACCATTTTCCATATTCGGTAGTTTATATGCGGCAGTGACAACTTGCTTGCTTTCAACCTTATCTAGTTTTAAATAGACTAGTTCTAAAGTAGCTTTCTCTCCTCCAAGAGAAACGATTAAGTTCTTTTGTATCCATTCATCAATTAAAGGTTTGTATTCTTCAAATATATCTTTAAATGGCTCCTCCTCATCATGAATACCATGTACAGATTCCTCTACACTTTCGATATCGATTGAAAAGGTTAACTCAACATTTTGATTGACTAAATATAAAGTTGTATAGCCAGCACTATACGGATGAGCCATTGCCTTATTAATAAAACCTAAAGTACCTAACATAAAAACTAGTAGAACGAGTATCACTCTCTTCATAAACTTGACTCCCTTTTAAGTATTGAAAGATATATCTCTATAAAAATATGATTTCTTTTCAACCTAATAGTAAGCAATTTCTAATCATTCGACAAGGTGAATGTAAAAATTCCATGAATTTTATAAAAAAACAATAAATTCGTTAAAATGATGTAGAAATATGACAAGATTAGCAATATAGTAGAAATGTACTTATTTTTATTTTCGAAAGGAGAGCAACATTTTGAGTTTCTTAAAAAAGAAGAAATCAAAGAAAATAGTTTCAAGTTTCTTAGCCGGCTTGATATTCATAGGAACGATTGCTCCGAATGTAACCGTTTCCAAGGCTTACGCTGAAACTCCTGCAGCAGACCATATCGTGATTAGTGAGGTATATGGTGGTGGGGGTAACAAAGATGCAGAGTACAAAAATGACTTTATTGAACTCTATAACCCTACAGAAGTAGAAGTGAGTTTAGAAGGCTGGTCTGTTCAGTATACTTCTGCAAAGGGAGTTTTTAGTTCAAATAAAACAGAATTAACAGGAGTAATTAAGCCAAAAAGTTACTACCTAATCCAACAAGCTGCTGGATCTGGTGGAACGAAAAATCTTCCTGCTCCCGATGTAACAGGTACTATAGGTATGAGTGGTACTGAGGGGAAAATTGCACTTGTTAAATCAACAGATTATGTTACAGGTAAGAACGACAGTAACGTAGTTGATTTCATTGGTATTGGTAGTGCAACTGAATCAGAGGGGACAGCCACTGGTAAAATGTCCAATACTACTAGTGCTCAACGTGTAGATCCAAATGTTGACACAAATGATAACAGTGTTGATTTTAAGTTAGATGCTCCAACTCCGTTAAATTCTAAGGGAGAGACTGGTGAGGACACGCCTCCACCATCTACAGAACCTGTTAATAAAACGATCGAAGAAATTAGAACAGTAGATTCTAATGGAAGGCCAACATTAGAAGGAAGTATCGTAATTCTTGAAGGTGTTGTAACCGCAAAATTAGAAAGTGCAAATACAGATAATATTTATATCCAAGATGAAAAAGGTAATGGTGTTGTTGTTCGTAAATCTAATACGAAAAGTGAAGATATTCAACTTGGTAACAAAGTAACAGTTCAGGGTAAGGTTGATTTCTTTAATGGATTAACACAAGTTAGTTATGAATCTATTACAAAATTAACTGAAACAAATGAAGTACCAGTACCGAAATTAGTAACAATTGACGAAATTACTACGTTTGCAACAGCAGAAAAATTAGAAGGTAGTCTTGTAACATTTGTTGGAAAAGCAACAAATATTCCAACGACAACTGCTGGATCTGGTTATAATGTGACATTCTCAGATGAAAGTGATAAAGCGATTACACTTCGTGTAGAATCTACTACAGGAATTGTTCCGTCTGACGTATTGAAGCAAGGTCAATTTTATGAGGTAACAGGGGTTGTAGGTCAATATGACAGTAGTTCACCATATACTTCCGGATACCAAGTAAACCCTAGACAAACAACTGACTTTAAAGAAACGAATCCATTGTCACTTGTTCATGAACCATTAAAAACGGTATATACAGAGAACGATGTAACGTTTACTGCAGAAGCAAAAAATGCAGATAAAGTAACAGTATACTATCGCGAAAAAGGTACTGTTGAATATACATCTTTATTACTAACAAAAGGTGAAGACAATATCTATAGTGCTGCATTAAATGCATCAAGTGTTCCACAAAGTGGTTTTGAATACTATTTGGAAGCAGTCTCTGCAAATGAAGAGCCAAAGTTTGTAGGATTAGCTGAATCACCAATAGTAGTAGAAGTTATTGAAGATACGTTTGGTCCAACTATTGAAGCAGAAACTCCAATGAATGGAACAAGAGTAGAAAATGTAAGACCTGAAATTGCTGTATTCGTAACAGATGCTAGTGGTATTGATGAAGAGAGTATTACTGTAAAGGTAGATTCTACTCAATTAACTAGTGGAGTTACATATGAAGAAGACCAAATTAAGATATCATTAGGTAAAGACCTAAATCTCGGTAAGCATACAGTTGAGGTACGTGTAAAGGACAGTAAAGGAAATGAAAGTACTCATACTTGGACGTTTGAAGTCGTAGAAGTATTTACTGGTGGTGGCCACTTCCGTGGTACAACTCATAACCATACAAATATTTCTCATGATGGTTCAGGTACGCCTGTACAAGCTGTAGAAGCAGCGAAAAAATACAACTATGATTTCTTTGCTTTCTCTGATCATTCTCATGATATTGATACAGATTTAATTGATAAAGATACTGTTGACAGAGAGGGAAATCCTGAGAGAACTGGTGGAGAAGAGTGGAAGCTCACGAAAGATGTTGCTAATCAGTATACAAAGAATGGAGAGTTTGTTGTATTCCCTGCATTTGAAATGACTTCAACAACATGGGGACACTCTAACGTATTTGGTACTGAGAATTTCATTGATCGTAAGCAAGCTGGAGGTAAGTATCAAAATCTCTCAAACTACTATGCATGGATTTTATCCTATGATGATGCAGTAGCACAATTCAATCATCCAGGATGGCCAGAAGGTGCTTTCAACCACTTCATGCCATATGACGCAAATGTTGATCGTTTATTTACGATGTTAGAAGTAGGTAACGGTTCAGGACATTATGCGTATGACAATCAAGAGGATACCTATTTGTCAGCTCTTGATCTAGGTTGGAAGGTTGCTCCTACGTATGGGGAAGATAATCATGACGGTACATGGGGAGAAACCAATTTCCGTACAGTTGTCGTAGCAGATGATTTGACTGAGGCTTCGCTGCTACATGCAATGAAAAACTTAAGAGTGTACATGACAGAAGATCCAAACTTTACACTAGATTTCTTAGCTAATGGAAGATACATGGGATCTACTGTTGATGGGACAAAACTCAACTTTACTGTAAAAGGTAATGACCTAGTTTCTGAAAGTAAATCAATGCCAGAATATAATTACTTAAAAACTGGTTATGTATCAAACGACGCAGTAGCAAAGGTTGAATTAATCTCGAATGGTAAAAAAGTAATTGATAGTTTCGAACCAAATACAACAGATTTTGAATGGAATCCTTCTGTAGATGTTACAGGACAGCAATGGTTTGTTGTTAAAGTAACACAAAAAGATGGAGAAAGAATTTATTCTGCGCCAATCTGGTCAGAAGAAGTACCATACGATGTAAAGGTTAGTGGATTAGGGGTTGTAGGAGATACAATTATTAGTGGAAACCCTGCAACACTAGAGTCAGGTATAACAAACCTTGGTACGAATGATATTGCAACATTGAATGTAAATTTTTATGTTGATGAAGTAAAAGAAGCAAATTTAATTGGTAAAACAACCATATCAAATTTAAAGTCAAAGTCTGTTCAAACTGCTTCAGTTGTGTGGGAGGAACCAACTGCGGGTGACCACACTTTAATTGCAGTAATTGATACAATTGAGTCTGACAGCAAAGTAGATAACCAGTTCAACCGTCCAGTTGTTGTAAAGCAACAATTAGGTTTAACTGTACTTATTGATGCTGCTCATGAAAATGATAATACATCTGCAGACCCTAACGTCTCATATAAAGACAACATGAAGTTATTTACGAAGCTAGTCAGAAATCAAGGCTATACAGTTAAAGAAAATACACAACCTTTAACAGCTGAGATTTTGTCAAATGTAAAAGTACTAGTTCTAACACAACAGAACAATAAAGACTTAACAGCTGAAGAAAATCAAGCAATTTCAGATTTCGTGAAAAATGGTGGGTCGTTATTCTTATTAGGTAAGAGTAACTATAAAAATTCATTAGTTACAGGAAATAATGATTTACTTCAATTAATGGGTTCAACAATCCAAATTAGTAATGATGGTATTTTCGATGACAGTAAAGAAGGTAACTTCTGGAGTACACCATTAACAATGAAACATGCTGTTCAATTACACCCAGGTTTAGTAGACAATTATTTAACTGACCGAGTATCATTTATTAATTACTATAGTGGTGCAAGTTTACACAAGGTTGGTAATGAACCATTAGTGAATAGTGATAGCGTTACAATTATTGCTTCCGGTAATGAAACGACATATCAAAATTTTGCAGTAAAGGATGCATATATCTATGATAAAGTATCTGATGCAGAGGGTGGTTCAGCAATTCCTGCGATTGCCTCTGAATCAATTGGTGAAGGTCAAGTATTAGTTACAGGAATGAATATCCTAAACGATAAGCAACTTGACGAAGGCTATGATGAAGTAGGGAACGATGAATTTGCTTTAAACGCAATTAATTGGTTAGCAGGAAGAGGAACGGAAATTAAGAATATTGGTGAAGCACGAGATCTTGAGACTGGTTCTGATGTAGTGGTAGAAGGAACAGTAACAAGTAACACTGATACATTCTTCGATGCATTTTATATTCAAGATGAAACAGGTGGAATTTTTGCATATAAGGAAATTCCAAATGCAGATGCATTAAAACTTGGCGATAAAGTTCGCGTATACGGAAAAATCAAAACGTTCGAAGGTGACCTAGAGTTAGAGTTTGATAGCTTCGATACAGACGTTATTAAAATTGGTGAAGGAGAACCGCTTTCACCTAAAAAGATGAAAACTCTAGATGCGTCTAAAGATTCAAATCAAGGTCAACTTGTTAAGGTAACTGGAAAGGTTATTAAGAAGTATGATGCAAATTCATACGTTATTGATGATGGATCTGGTGAAATTTTAGTATTCACAGACGGATACATCGTTGAGAAAACAGGTGCTGTTCCTAATTTGAAAGTTGGAGATAAACTTGAAGCAGTTGGATTAACTAGTACATTCTCTGATGGAAAACGTATCCGAGTTCGTGATACGAAGGAATTAAAGAAAATAGATGGCTTAGATTTATCGATTATGCATGTTAATGATATACATGCAAATGTTCAAAAGTATCCAAAGTTAATCACAGCAGTGCACCAAGTACGCAGTGAACATGATAATACATTATTATTAAACGCTGGTGACGTGTTCTCTGGAACTCTATACTTTAAACAATATCAAGGTTTGGCTGATTTAGAATTCTTAAATTCATTAAACTTTGACGCAATGACACTAGGAAACCATGAATTTGATAAAGATTCGCAAACTCTTGCTAACTTTATCAAGGATGCTAATTTCCCAATTGTAAGTTCAAATGTTAATGTTACAAATGATGCTGTACTAAGCCCTTATTATGTTGACAGCCTTACAAATGCAGCTGAAGGTGGAAAGATTTATCCTGCGATTGTTAAAACGATTGAAGGAGATAAGGTCGGTATCTTTGGTTTAACAACAGAAGAGACTACTATACTAGCTAGTCCTAGCAAAGATATCGAATTCGAAAATGCCATTGAAAAAGCAGGAAAAACAGTTGAGATGCTTGAAGAAGCTGGAGTAAATAAAATTATTGCTCTGTCACATTTAGGTTATACACCTGATGTAGAATTAGCACAAAGTGTTGACGGAATAGACGTAATTGTTGGTGGACATTCTCACACTATGCTAACGAAACCTGTAGTTATTGATAAGGAAGAACCTACAGTTATTGTTCAAGCAAATGAATACCTAAATTACTTAGGACAACTAGATGTATCATTTAACGAAAATGGTGTTGTAACATCTAATAATGGAGTACTTCTTGATTTAGCTGGTTTTGAAGAGGATGCAGCTGCAAAGGAACGAGTTGCTGAGCTGGATGAACCTATTGAAGATCTGAAGAAAACAGTAGTTGGATCAACAGATATCATGTTAAATGGAGAACGCGGTGACGTTCGAACAAAAGAAACAAACCTTGGTAACCTTATTGCAGATGCAATGGTTCAGAAGGCGAATGAATATATTCCAACTACTATTGGATTACAAAATGGTGGGGGAATTAGAGCTTCTATTAATAAAGAAGGTTTAGCTGATTACGATGTAACACTTGGTGATGTTCTAACAGTAATGCCTTATGAGAACCAACTTGTTGCTCTACATTTAACTGGAGCAGAGGTATGGGAAGCACTTGAGCATAGTGTAAGTGAAGTTGAAACAGCTCAAGGGAAATTCTCACAAGTATCAGGACTTCGCTTCAAATACGATGTAAACAAAGCACCAGGTGAGCGTGTATGGCTAGTTGAAGTGAAAACAGAAACTGGATATAAAGCAATTAATCTGCAAGAGACGTATTCAGTTGCTACAAATCTGTTCGTAGCTGATGGTGGCGATGGTTATGAAGTATTTAAGAAAGCTAAAGATGAAGGACGTATTACTGAGCTTTACATTGTAGATTTTGAAGTTCTTGCTTCATATTTTGAAGCGAATAGTCCTTTGGCTCCAGTTGTAGAGGGAAGAATTATTCAAGAACAAGAGCCTACAAGTGAAAACCCAGGTGATGGAAACAACCCAGGTGATGGAAACAACCCAGGTGATGGAAACAACCCAGGTGATGGAAACAACCCAGGTGACGGAAACAACCCAGGTGATGGAAACAACCCAGGTGATGGAAACAATCCAGGTAACGGAAACAACCCAGGTAACACAAACAAACCGGTTGTGACAAAACCAGAAGTTAAGAATGGGAAAGCAGCAGTATCAGATTCTGATATAGCGAAGGTAGAAAAGGACGGAACGTTAGTAATCGATGTTAAAGGAAATGATTCAGCTACAGTTAATCTGTCAGCTAAACAAATTGAAACATTAAAGGAAAAGGGAGCTTCACTTGTTATTAATAATGATCATGTTGAACTTCAAATTCCATTAAGTAATTTACCAGATGGTAAAGATATTTCAACATCAATTCAAAAGCTAAAAGACATCGAAGAAGCTGTTAGCAGTGTATATGACTTTACGATTTATGCAGACGGAAAGGCAATCCACACGTTTGATAAGCCGATTACACTAGTTTTTGATATTGATGTGAAAAAAGTGAAAAATACTGATGATTTAAAAGTTTACTATTTTAATGAAACGACTAAGAAGTGGGAGTTAGTACCAGGTGCAGTATATAAGGATGGCAAAGTATATGTTGATACAAATCACTTCAGTACATTTGCTGTATTTGAAGTAAAAGAATCAAACAAGACTATACTTGAAAACATTCCTGCTCCTGAATTAGGGAAGAAACTTCCTAATACAGCTACAAGTTACTATAATCTCTTATTAATTGGAGGAGTATTAGTACTTGCTGGTACAATACTATACTTTGTACAAAGACGAAGAAAAGTTCAAGTCTAAGTAGAAATTTACAAAAGAAAAAGCATGTTCCTGATGGAACATGCTTTTTCTAATACTGTCGTTATATCTTTTGAAATAATAGGTATGATTATCATGTATAATAGTTTCATAGTAACCATTATTTAATAGGAAAGTGGAATCCATATGCAACAGAACTCCTTTAAATTTAACGATTATAATACTGAATTAATTTTCTCTTTATTACGATGGATCTTTTTGTTAGGTGCAGTCGTATTATTTTATTTTCCTCCTGTAGCGAAAGAGTTAAATTATGAGTTACACACTTTTAACGTCTTATTAGTGGTCGGTTTTTTCTATATGGCCATAACACAGCTGACTCTACATTATTTATCGAATAACCAACGCGTTTTTAGCTTTTTAACAAAAGCCGGTGTTGTATTTGACTTTATTGCTTTTATTTGGTTGCTTATGCTTTCAGGAGGTGTAGAAAGCTTATTGTTTCCGATTGCTTATTTAATCGTTATGCATGCAACGATTTATTGGCGTATCATTGGCTCAATTATTTCCATTTCGTCTGTCGGTATTGCATATACAGTCATTTTATTCATCCAATTCAAGACTGTAACACCAGTAGTGCTTATACATTTTATTCTTAACATGAGTTTTTTACTAATATTAGGGATGTTCGGAGCTCTTATCGTTTATCGAGAGAGAAAGCATCAATCAGAGAAAAATACATACAAAACACTGGTTAGTAAAGATTTCTTGACCGGTCTATCTAATCACAGACATTTCCAGGAACATCTCATTGAATGTGGTAATAGAGATGTAACTCTAGCCATGTTAGATATTGACTATTTTAAAAGAGTTAATGATATGTATGGACATGTGATAGGTGATCGTGTATTAACGAAAATGGGAGAAATTCTCATGAATACAATACCAGAGGGAAAAGGACTTTCATTTAGATATGGTGGGGAAGAATTTGCGATATTGTTTTATACTTCAGATGGTAATGAGGTTAAGTCATATCTAACATCGCTAAATGAAAAGTTACATGAGACGATATTTGAAGTTGAAAATGATACGTTCTCAATAACAATTAGTATTGGTGTATGTAGTAAGCAAAGTAATGAAAAATTAAATCATCATTTTGTCATGCATGCAGATTCACTGTTGTATAAAGCAAAAAAAATGGGAAGAAACCAGGCGATATTTGAGGATGGAACAATTTTAAAGAACAACTTTGAGTCTATGTTTATATCTTAAACTAGTAAACTGTTTGTGAGGTTATGCTGAATGAAAAAATTAGTCTATGCAACGTGGTTCGGTACTTCAGTTAGTGCATTGTTTATAACTTCATATTCCACTTATATTTTAAAGGAAGAATTATCGAGGGAGTCCATATGTACGTTACTAGCAGTTTTAATTGCTTATTTTCCATATGTATTGATTCGGCAATATGTGAGTAAAAACTTCAGAAGACTTCTGTTTTTGTTAATCACAACTAGTGTTATTGCGAGTATATATTATTTGGCTCCGTACATAGGACTTGTCATTTTTTATATGATTCCCATTTATGCTGTATTGTTTAAGAATAAAATCTACTTTGTTTTTGCCTTTTTTACATCTTTACTCAGTTATATTATTGTCTTAAGCTTACAACCATTCACTTCATTTAACCCTTTATATGAACTTATTCAATTATTAGCATTTTTCATTTATACCGTGATTTTATATTACGTCTCAACAGTGTCAGCCAAACAGGAAAAGTTAAATTCGATGTATACGAAGACAATGGAGGCACTCGTGTTAGCGATTGAAGCGAAGGATGAGTATACGAGGGGACATTCAACGAGAGTTTCTGAATATAGCATGATATTAGGTACATATTTGAAGTCAAATGGTTTTCCGGTAGATTTAGAAGTGCTTAGAATCAGCTCATTATTACATGATATAGGTAAAGTGAATATTCCAATTGAGATTTTACAGAAGAAAGGAAAATTGACAGAGAAGGAATATGAAGAAATTAAAAAGCATCCAACCTTTGGTGCCGAAATTGCAATAAGTTTAGAATTTCCGAAAGAGATCACAGAGCCTATTTTGTATCATCATGAAAGGAAGGATGGTAATGGCTACCCACATGGGTTAGAAGGTGCCAATATCCCTCTGCTTGCCAGAATTATTTCTATAGCAGATACATTTGATGCGCTGACAACGAACCGGTCATATAGGTCTGCATTTTCCATTTATGAAGCAAAGGATATCATCATTGAAAACAGTGGAACTCAATTTGATGATGAATTAATTACGTATTTTGTTGAATGTTTTCCATTACTCAAAACTAGAGCAGAACAGTTAATTGAATTGGAACGTCAGTTAACGAGTGCTATGGTAGAATAATTAGACAAAGAAAGGCACACATTCCCCGTGTGCCTTTTCATTATTTACCTTATGGTGACTGTACTTTCAACTCATTTTCTATCGTAATGACTTCAAATTCTTTAATTTCCGGGTTATCAATGAGAAGGTCCGTAATTTGGTCTTCAACGTGTTCTTGAATAGTTCTGCGTAGTGGTCTTGCTCCAAATGAAGGAGAATAGCCAAGTTTCGCCAGAAGAGCTTTTGCATCATCAGATATTGTAATGGTCATATTTTGTTCTTGCAGCATCTCATTTAACTCAGTTATCATGATGTCTGTTATTTGAATCATATGTTCTTCCGTTAATTGTTCAAATTCAATAATGGCATCAAATCTGTTTAAAAATTCCGGTTTAAAGTAGGAGCGTAAAGATTCCATAACAGAAGTAGTGCCTGTGTCTGAAGATTTTTCAAATCCTACTGAGATTCTCTTATCTGTCACACCCGCATTACTAGTCATAATGATGACAGTATCTTTAAAGTTGACGGTTCTTCCTTGACTGTCTGTCAATCTGCCATCTTCTAATAGTTGAAGGAACATATGCTGTACGTCAGGATGTGCTTTTTCAATTTCATCAAGCAAAATGATACTATAAGGATTTCGTCTAACCTTTTCCGTTAATTGTCCTGCTTCTTCGTGCCCTACATAACCAGGAGGTGATCCAATTAATTTCGATACAGAATGCTTTTCCATATATTCACTCATATCTAATCGAACCATTGCTTCCTTAGAACCAAATAGCTCCATTGCTAGTTGTTTCGTAACTTCTGTTTTCCCAACTCCTGTTGGCCCAACGAATAGGAATGAACCAATTGGACGGTGTTTTGCCTTTAATCCGGCTCGACTTCTTCTAATTGCTTTTGAAACTTTTTCAACCGCAGTATGTTGTCCAATTACCTTTTTCGACAAAGAGTCTGCAAGATTTTTCATTTTCTCCTGGTCATTTTGTTTTAATTTACCAACCGGAATTCCTGTTTGCTTTTCAATGATTTTTTGAATATCCCAAACCTCTACAATGGATTTTTCATTTGTAGCTTCAGCCAGTTTCTTTTCTAACTTTATTTCTTCCATGCGTAACTTTGCCGCTAGCTCGTAGTTTTCCTCACTGGCAGCAAATTCTTTTTCTTTTGCAATTAATTCTAGTTTTTCTTGAATATTCTTTGTTGAGCCTGACAGCGCAGACAGGTTTTTCTTGGAACCGGCTTCATCTAATAGGTCAATGGCTTTGTCTGGTAAAAAGCGATCTTGAATATAACGGTGTGATAACGTTACACAAGCCTCAATTGCTTCATCGCTATATGTGACCTCATGATAGTCTTCATATTTTGATTGAATGCCTTTTAAAATTTCAATAGCTTGATGAATAGTAGGCTCATTTACGATAATTGGTTGGAAGCGTCTCTCGAGTGCTGCATCTTTTTCAATTTTACGATATTCCTTTAATGTTGTAGCACCAACCAATTGTATTTCACCTCGTGCTAATGCTGGTTTTAGTATATTTCCTGCATCCATTGAACCTTCTGCAGAACCGGCACCAACAAGCATATGAATTTCATCTATAAATAGGATGATATTTTTTCTTGTTTGCAGCTCTGAGATAATTTGTTTCATGCGGTCTTCAAATTGGCCGCGAACAGCTGTACCTGCAACTAATGCTGCAACATCGAGTAAATATACTTCTTTCTTTAAAAGTTTCGAAGGCACAGAACCTTCTATGATTTTTAGAGCGAGTCCTTCTACAACAGCTGTTTTACCAACACCAGGCTCGCCAATTAGTACTGGGTTATTTTTATTTCTACGATTTAGTATTTCAATTACTCGGTCTACTTCATCCTGACGACCAATAACTGGATCAATTAGTCCTGCACGTGCCACATTCGTAAGATTACGTCCAAATTGATCGAGGACACCGTTTCCTTGGTTAGGTTTTTTTGTTTGTCCTTGTTGATTCTTTTGCATTCCATCAAAGAATTGCTCAAATGGTTGATTAGTGGAGTGAAATCCAGCTGGTATTTTCATATTGTTTTTCTCTTCTGCATAGCATGTATGACATAGTTGATATTGTTTTCTTTCATTATTTAGTTGAAAATTTACTAATACAGATGCTTCATTTTGATTACATTTTTGACAAATCATATGTGATTCCTCCAATATATAAAATGATTTGACCAACTTTGACCTTCTGACATTATTTTACCTTGACCATTTTTGACTTTCAAATAATATGTTTTGGAAGTAAAGGAAATTATTGCTATAAATAAACTGGAAAAAGATGTATGATAAGTATATAGGTAAATATCCCTAAAGGGAGAGGTGGAGTAATGAGTAAAAGTAATATTGTATTTGGATTAACCTTGATTTTGTTAGGAGTCTTGTTTTCCTTGCAATCATTTGGAGTGATTGATCATTTTTGGAGTGCATTTTGGCCATTATTTTTAATAATTCCTGGAGTTATCTTTCATGTAGCCTTTTTTATTAGTGGTGCTAAAAGGAGTTTAGCAGGACTATTAGTACCTGGTGGGATTTTACTCGTTATCGGTTTACTATTTGTTTTTGAAAGTATGACATCATGGCAATTTTCTCATGCAACGTGGCCGATTTATTTGTACGCTGTGTCATTTGGATTATTTGAATTATATATTTTTGGCGGGAGAGAGCGTGGATTATTAATACCGGTTGGGATTTTAGCAACAGTTGGAACGGTATTTCTTGTAAACGAGTTACTGAGCTTTCAATTATTTAATTTATGGCCATTAATTTTAATTGCAGCTGGGTTTTATGTAATGACTGGTCAGAAAAAGTCGAAGCAGGGCTAACTTTCATCATACCTTTCATACATAACTTTTCTTTATTTCCGAGAAGATAGTAATGAAGTAATGTTGAAAGGAGTGATATTATGACTCAGTCAAAACGTCAAAAGGAGCGTCAATTCAGAGCTAGAAAAGAAGCTCAAAATCCCCACGGTAAGGTGGATTCCTTCAAGGAGTTGGGTGAAGGAGTGGAAGGGAAAAATAACGAGAACCGTTAAGGAGCATGCCACAGGTAATACTGTGGTATTTTTTTTGCGAGAATACTCTCATTATGAAAACACCTGTTAGTAAAATGAAGCATGTATACTTCATTAATCTGCTATATATATCAATATACTGCCAATCTATGCTATAATATCCCGAGTAGAATTAGAATGGAGGATACAAATACATGATTGCAGTTCAAAATGTAGGGTTACGTTATGGTGACCGTAAGCTATTTGAAGATGTTAACATAAAATTTACACCAGGAAATTGCTATGGATTAATCGGGGCAAACGGAGCGGGAAAATCAACGTTTGTCAAAATCTTATCAGGGGAAATTGAACCACAACAAGGTGAAGTTGTGATTACACCTGGTGAGCGTCTCGCAGTACTTAAGCAAAATCACTTTGAATATGAAGAGTTCGAAGTTATTGAAACTGTCATTAAAGGACATGCACGCCTATATGAAGTAATGAAGGAAAAAGACGCAATTTATATGAAAGAAGACTTTTCAGACGAAGATGGGATGAGAGCGGCTGAACTTGAAGGAGAATTCGCTGAATTAAATGGTTGGGAAGCTGAATCAGAAGCATCAATCCTATTAAAGGGTTTGGGGATTGGTGAAGAACTTCACAATAAGAAGATGGCAGATTTGTCTGGTGGAGAAAAAGTAAAAGTATTACTGGCACAAGCTTTATTTGGTAAGCCTGATATTTTACTATTGGATGAGCCTACTAACCACTTAGACATTCAAGCAATTCGCTGGTTAGAGGACTTCTTAATTAACTTTGAAAACACCGTAATTGTTGTTTCCCATGACCGTCATTTCTTAAATACGGTTTGTACGCATATTGCTGACTTAGACTTCGGGAAAATCCAAATCTATGTAGGTAACTATGATTTCTGGTATGAATCAAGTCAGTTAGCTTCTAGAATGGCTCAGGATCAGAACAAGAAGAAAGAAGAGAAAATTAAAGAATTACAAGCATTTATTGCTCGTTTTAGTGCAAATGCCTCTAAATCCAAGCAAGCAACATCACGTAAAAAATTACTCGATAAAATTGAGTTAGATGATATTAGACCTTCTTCTAGAAAGTATCCATTTGTTGGATTCACACAGGAAAGAGAAGTAGGAAATGACCTGCTTCGAGTAGAGGGTATTACAAAGACAATTGATGGAGTAAAAGTATTAGATAATGTAAGCTTCATCGTAAATAAAGCAGATAAAATTGCTTTTGTAGGAAGAGATGAAATTGCGAAGACTACATTATTTAAAATATTGATGGGTGAGCTAGAGGCAGACAGTGGTTCTTATAAGTGGGGAGTTACTACTAGTCAAGCATACTTCCCTAAAGATAACTCAAATTTCTTTGAGAATGTTGATTTGAACCTTGTAGACTGGTTACGTCAATACTCGCCAAACGACCAAACAGAAAGCTTTTTACGTGGATTCTTAGGTAGAATGTTATTCTCTGGCGAAGAAGTTATGAAAAAAGCGAGCGTTCTTTCAGGAGGAGAAAAAGTTCGTTGTATGTTATCAAAGATGATGTTAACAGGTGCAAACGTGCTATTATTAGATGAACCAACAAACCACTTAGACTTAGAATCCATCACAGCTTTAAACAATGGATTAACTAGCTTTAAAGGAACGATGTTATTTACATCACATGACCATCAGTTCGTTCAAACGATTGCCAACCGTATTATTGAAATTACACCAAACGGTATTGTGGATAAGCAATGTACGTATGATGAGTATTTAGAGAACTCAGAGCTTCAAAAGCAAGTAGCAGCATTATATACTGCTTAATATATTGTGGCGCAGGTCCTGCTATGGGACTTGCGCTTTTTTGTGATGGCTCACATC
This sequence comes from Bacillus sp. BGMRC 2118, assembly GCA_008364785.1. Taxonomy (GTDB): domain Bacteria; phylum Bacillota; class Bacilli; order Bacillales; family SA4; genus Bacillus_BS. The sequence continues at coordinate 234,012 of VTTJ01000008.1, forward strand.
CATTATATGGGGCGACTAAGATACTGTCTAAAATTGCATCCATCTCGTTCAACAATAGTTTATTTTCGTCTGAATTATTCCAACAATCATCCGAATTATCTAAATAATACAACATTAGAAATAGATTGTTAAAAATATACAATCTCAATTATAATAAACTTAATTACTAGATTAGGAGGAATTTACATGTCAATCAAAACATTCTTATTACATACTGCAGGAGTAGCTATAGAGGGGTTACACAAAGCTTAATAGTAAAATTCTTAAGTGTGGTATATACGAGTATACCCCTGTTTGACACTCCTGCTTTCACTCGATTATTTTATTTCGACTATAAGTAGGGGGAACGATTATTTATGTTAAAAAACACGCTAGGTGCTTACAATTCACGAATTTTATTTTGGATTCATTTCTTTGGAACAATGAGCTTTATTCAACCAGTGGTAACATTGTTTTATTTTGAAAGAGGAATTACGGAAACGGATCTAGTCATAATTATGATGTGCTGGAGTGGAGCTGTATTACTTGGGGAAGTTCCAACAGGAATATTTGCAGATAAATTCGGGGCAAAGCGTTCTTTTTTAGTAGGTTCTTTTGTTCAATTGGTAAGTGTAGGTTTACTTATTTTTGCAACTGAGCCTTGGATGTTCTTTGTAGCAAGTTTTTTAAACGGCTTTTCAGCTACGTTTTTCTCGGGTGCAGATGAAGCTTTATTATACGAATCACTAAAACTATCAAAAGATGAAGATAAAATGGATCAAGTAATGGGGAATATTCAATCTGCTACATTCTTAACGATGATTGGTACAGTTCTGCTTGGCTCTTTCTTGGCAAAGGACTTGGAAGACTCACAATTTGTATTGTTATTAGTGTTAGGAGTAATATGTCAATTCGTACAGTTGATATTTGTTTTTTTCGTAAAGGAACCAGCCAAGATGGAATCCTTTCGTGAAAATCCATTCGAGCATATTGGGGAAGGCATTCGTGTGATTAAGAAGGCACCACAGCTATTGTGGATGTTTCTTAATGTAACGGTTGTGTTTATACCAGCAGGGGCAATATTTGATAATTTTGACCAGCTCGTTTTAACAAGCGCAGGAGTACCTGTTATGTTAATTGGTGTACTTTATTCGATTGCTGCTTTAATAGGTTTTATTGCGTCACGTTCCATCGGCTGGATGACTAAGAAGTTTTCGGCTGTACTGTTAATGCATGGGACTGGGGGATTAGCTGTTATGAGCTTAATTGTCATCAGTCAATATGCTTCAACTATGTGGGTTGTATTAGCAGGATTTTTTATTCTTAGGTTTGTTCGAGCGATTCGATACCCGATTTATTCAAAGCTAAGTAATGAATACATTCCATCACATGTTAGAGCAACTACGATTTCATTACTTTCCGTACTTGACTCTGTGTTTGATCTTATTATTATGGGAACGGTAGCAGGAATTGCGGGATTTGGTCTACCAAACATACTTTTAATGTGTGGGGTAATCGCTTTAGTGGGGACATTTTTACCGATTCGTAAAGCGACACATCTGCAAATACAGGACGCAACTGTGAATAATGAAGTATAACATAGAATGAAGTAGGTCCAGCAATCAGGTTGCTGGACCTTTTTATTTAGCTTTTTTTCTCTATACTGTCCCATTCTTGTTTGAGACTCTGATAAGGGCTCAATATTCATTCTCAAATCGACGATAATCCCTAAAGTGTCCCTCAGTTTTAAATCCTACTTTTTTATAACAAGCAATTGCTGAGGTGTTGAAGTCAAATACACGCAACTCAATTCTATGTAATTGTAATTCTCCAAATCCAAATTCCACAAGTGCCCTTACCATTGAAGTACCAATACCTAAGCCATGATAGGAGGGGTTTACCAAGACTCTGGATATTGTTGCAGATCGATGATATGCATGAATATTATCGAGTTCAATATGTTAGGCAACCTCATCATGAGTATTCACTACTTTAAATATTCTTCTGTTCGAAGGTGCCTCACTACTGTAATGATAGAGTTGCTCATGATTTAATGGAAATGTAAAAATAGGACCTGCCCACTGTAAAAGTAATGCAGGAGAATCTATCCAGCTAATTAATCTGTCATAGTCTACATTTTCAAACGGTAAAAGCTTTAACATCATTATCCTCCTCTGTATCTACTTATATATAAGACTAGCAGAAATAAAATAAATGAGAAACAAAAACTTTAGCATACTAAAGGAACGGTGAGGGACCTCGTTCCTTTAAATTGCTAAAGTAAGACTGGTAAGATTTTTTGCTTGTCGAATTATGTTTTTGTGTTATAGTTAGTAAGTATGAAATTGAAAATTTAATGATTGTTTAGTGTGAATACACGAAACGAGAGGTTCGCGAACTCCCTCTATAAAAAACTATGACCAAAACGATATCGTGGATATGGTTTTATTCCGTTTTGGCTTAGTATATAGATAGGTAATCGCTCGTTTCTTTGTTGTAAAAGAAAGGAGCTTTTTTTTATGAAAAAAGAAAAAGCAGTTGTTGTATTTAGTGGTGGTCAAGATAGCACAACATGTTTATTTTGGGCACTGAAAAATTTTGATGAAGTAGAAACTGTTACATTCAACTACAATCAAAAGCATAAATTAGAAATAGACGTTGCAGCTGAAATTGCAAAAGAATTAAATGTTAAACATACCGTTTTAGATATGTCTTTGTTAAATCAGCTTGCACCAAATGCATTAACTCGTGATGACATCGATATTGCACATAATGAAGGAGAATTACCTTCTACATTTGTAGATGGGCGAAATTTATTATTCCTTTCATTTGCTGGAGTCCTGGCAAAACAAGTTGGGGCAAGACATATTATTACGGGTGTTTGTGAAACGGACTTTAGTGGATATCCAGACTGTCGTGATGTGTTTATTAAATCATTGAATGTGACACTTAACCTTTCTATGGATTATCCATTTGTGATCCATACACCATTAATGTGGATTAATAAAGCTGAAACGTGGGGCTTAGCTGATGAACTGGGAGTACTTGATTTTGTTAGGGAAAAGACATTAACGTGCTACAACGGTGTTATCGCAGACGGTTGTGGTGAATGCCCTGCTTGTCACCTGCGCAAGCGTGGATTAGATGATTACTTAGCTCAAAAGGAGGTAAAATAACATGATCCAACAGTTTTATCCTCAAGTTTTTCATCCATACACGTACGAGCTTAATAAAGATATGCATTTTGCTGCAGCTCATTTTGTGCCACATGAATCTGCAGGTAGCTGCCAAGAACTTCATGGTCATACGTATTTTATTAATATCACCGTTGTGGGTGATGAGCTAAATGAATCAGGATTCCTTGTTAATTTTCAAGATTTAAAAAAGATTGTTCATAAACGCTACGATCATTCTTTATTAAATAATCAAAATCAGGATTTCAATGATCAAAACTCAAATGACTTCCCAACAACAGAAGTCGTTGCACGTAAAATTTACGAAAACATTCAATCACATCTGGATACACTTCAAAACAAACCTAAATGCATGCAAGTAATTGTACGTGAAACACCGACAAGTTATGTTGTATACCGTCCGAAAGTGAGTGGAGAAAGCCTTGAGTAAAACAATACCAGTATTAGAAATATTCGGACCAACGATTCAAGGTGAAGGTAGTGTAATCGGTGTTAAAACGATGTTTGTTCGTACAGCAGGGTGTGATTATTCCTGCAGCTGGTGTGACTCTGCTTTTACATGGGATGGGTCTGCAAAAGATGATATTATTCAGATGACTGCTGAGGAAATTTGGGATAAGTTGCAAGATATTGGTGGAGATAAATTTTCTCACGTTACAATTTCAGGAGGTAATCCTGCCTTATTAAAGAACTTAGGTAATCTTGTTTCGATATTGAGAGAAAATGGAATTAGAATCGGAGTGGAAACACAGGGCTCTAAATGGCAAGATTGGCTTTCTCTTATCCAAGACATAACGATATCTCCAAAACCTCCAAGTTCAGGAATGATTACGAATTACGAAACATTAGATGAAATTGTTAGTAAATTAGTAGGTCAGAGTCATTCTACTGTTTCATTGAAGGTTGTTGTATTTAATGATGAAGACTTCGATTATGCTGTAAATATGCATAAAAGATATCCAGATGTTCCATTTTACTTACAAGTAGGAAATGACAATGTATCGGGAACTGAGACAAAGTCTATTGTTGAAACTTTGTTATTGAAGTATGAATGGCTCATTAATAAGACAATCGATTCAAGTGACATGAATGATATACGTGTTCTGCCTCAGCTTCATACGCTTGTTTGGGGAAACAAGCGTGGCGTATAAAAATAATAGATTGGTAAGGTGAAAGAGATGACTGGAAGAAATGATCAAGAACTAGAAGGTGTAACGTTATTAGGGAATCAAGGAACAAAATACTTATTTGAATATTCTCCAGACGTATTAGAAAGCTTTGAAAATAAACATCCAAATCGAGATTATTTTGTAAAGTTTAACTGTCCAGAATTCACAAGTCTTTGTCCTAAAACAAATCAACCTGATTTTGCAACAATCTACATCAGCTACATTCCGGACAAACTTATGGTAGAAAGTAAATCATTAAAGTTGTATTTATTTAGCTTTAGAAATCATGGCGATTTCCATGAAGATTGCATGAATATCATAATGAATGATCTAATAAAGCTGATGGACCCTCGCTACATTGAAGTATGGGGTAAATTTACACCACGTGGTGGAATTTCCATCGATCCATACACAAACTATGGTAAACCAGGTACAAAATACGAACAAATGGCAGAATATCGCCTAATGAATCACGATTTATACCCAGAAACAGTTGATAACCGATAATAATAAATAAATAAATTAACAAGGCTGGGACATAAATATTTCAGTAAATAATAAACCCGAACTATTAGGTGGTATTTTAATAAATCTTACGCCTAATAATTTGGGTTTTTTCTGTTTTAAGTTGAATTTGTTGATTCCAGAAATACATACTATTTACTAAGAACCATAGTGGAATGGAGCGAAAGCCACTAGGGCTCCTGCGGGAGGTAGAGGAAAGGCTGAGACCCCGCAGGCGTAGCTGAGGAGGCTCAGGTTCCTCCTTGCGGTATCCGGCGAGTGGCTGTAGTGCAGTGGAACGGACTTGTTCTTCCAGCTTAACTCATTATAAGATTTATGAATTTAGATATTGTTCGTCTTTAAGGAGAGATAAATTAGTTGTGTCCCAGCCACGTTTTTTTAGCAATTTAAAGGAGGAAAATAAAAAGTAGGAACGCTTTTGCTGTTCCTACTTTGTTTTAGTTTTCTTTAAGTGCACCAATGATTTTGTAGTTTTTATGATTTACTACAGTGCGACGTTCTAATTCTAGGTCTTCAAAGTTTTCCATATAAGTTAGGTCGACGATAACGGAGTTTTCATTTACTTTTTCTACAATTCCTTGTAGGCCATTTTTAAATTCAATAATATCTCCAAGTGCTGCAATTTTCAAAACTACCTCTCCTCCCGAAACCTTATTATTCCAGTTTGCATGAATAATGTCGAAACGTAAAGTGTTTTTTTAGTTTCTTTGTAAAAATCTGATAAAAAGTTTAAAAGCATACTTTTTAATCATTCTAGCAGAATATGATAGAATGTCTATAAATATGGTAATATTTTAGGAGAAAAATAATTATTTGATTTATCGTTTACTAATATACCTTTAAATGAAGTTTCGAAAGGGAGTCAGATTCGTTATGAATGTAGGATTGGTATTAGAAGGCGGAGGTATGAGAGGCGTTTATACTGCGGGCGTTTTAGAGTATTTCATGGACTCTAATATATATTTTCCATATAATATTGGAGTATCTGCTGGTGCAAGTAATGCAACTTCTTATCTTGCAAGACAAAAGGGAAGAAACCGAACAGTAAATATTGATTATGTTACACATCCAGAATATCTTTCATTTAGAAATTTTGTAAAGAAACGGCAATTATTTGGTATGGATTTTATTTTTGATGTACTGCCTAATCAATTAGTTCCTTTTGACTTTGAAGGGTTTTATAAAGCTAAAGAGAAATTTGTTGTCGGAACTACAGACTGTATAACTGGCGAAACAGTCTATTACAACAATTATGAACATGGGAAGGATATGCTTACAATCCTAAGAGCATCCTGTTCCTTACCTTTTATTGCTCCAATTGTATCGTATAATAATCGAAGTTTATTAGACGGTGGAATTTCTGATCCAATTCCAATTAGACAAGCTGAAAAAGAAGGATATACAAAAAATGTAGTTGTTTTAACAAGGAATCGAGGCTACATGAAGAAACCGTCGAAAAACCCTTGGATAGCAAAAAAAGCATACAAAGATTTTCCGGGCTTACTTGAAAAAATGGAATCTAGGGCAAATGATTATAATAGGACTTTAGAGTACATTTTTGACCAAGAGAAGAAGGGAAATATATTTATTATACAACCTACAAATCCATTGAAGGTTGGGAGAATGGAAAAGAATCGAGACAAGCTTGAAGAATTATATAACGAAGGCTATGAGGATGCAAAGAATATCAGCAATTCATTAGTTCAATGGTTAGCAAAATCGTAATACTTCTGCAAAAAGACATATACAAATGATAAAATAAGGCTGTTTTCGTATAGATTATTGCTATGTGTAAAAATTCCAAAAGCCGGATTTTCACCTTAATATCTAATTACAACTATACATAAAGAGAACTGCTCTTCTCTAATCCAACGTCACTTTGCTTCAAAAATTGGTTGTACACCCAGAATAATTGTACTAAAAGCAACGAAGTTTTAGAAAAAAGTCTAAAAAAAAGAAGCAGCAATTGCTGCTTCATCAATGTGTGTAATGGGCAAATGGTCTTGTTTCATTGTTGGATGGATTTTTCGTTACATTGTGTGTATGAATGTGTTTGCATGTGTGTAAAATAGTGCTTGTGTGTGTAAGCGTTCATAAGCATATGGTGATTTTCATGGTGTGTGATCCTAATGCTTGTCATGGAACAATCTCGGTAAAGAGTACTTCTCAAGGGTGAATGTCTACTGGTGTTGTTACTCTTCACCGAGACCGTTTCGCTTAAGGGACGTTACTTATCGAATGCTTCCAAGTTGTTGCTCTGCCATTTGAACTAGGCGTTTTGTAATTTCTCCCCCTACAGAACCGTTAGCACGTGAAGTAGTGTCAGCTCCTAGGTCTACACCAAATTCGTTAGCAATTTCATATTTCATTTGATCAATAGCTTGCCCGACACCAGGTACAAGTAATTGATTTGAATTATTGTTGTTTGCCATGTGATTTTCCCTCCCTTCATCGTTGCTACATGTATATGTTTTGTACAACCATTATCTTTTATTCATAAAAAAGGTAAATTTTTTTGTTGAACAAAATTCGAGATACATTAAAATGTTAGTGAAGGAGTTGGTCCGAATGGATAAAATGCAGGTTGAACATATATTAGACAAGCTAAGAAATAGAGAAATTGAGGAATATGTCGTGGAAAAGGAGAACTTCCTTTCATTTCGCGAAGTATTAGTAAATCAAGATGACTTCAAGCATTTTAGAGGAATTGCAGGTCACGGTGGAATTGTTACTTATACATACGTCGATGAGGCTAGAAGTTAATAGTAAGAAATGTAAAAGAGTTCAGCAAAGCTGGACTCTTTTTTTGTCATTTTGTTGGGTATGTAACAGTTTTGGAATCCATTTCCATTGGGAAAGAGTGAGGCAAAAATGTAGGATAAAACGGTTTTAAACTTATGATTTTCCCAATACAAAGCCTATATGTTGTCATGTTAAGATAATAAAGAAGATTCAGATAGTTATGATTAGGATCTTCATTCTGCTAGTACATAGTAGAGAAACTAATTAAAGGGAGAGGGTTTTGCAGATGAAATGGTATAAGACTTTAGGAAGTTTAGTCATGGCCGCAGCTTTAATTACACCAATGTACTCTACTAGCGTTGGAGCATCTGATGAACAATCAGGTAAGCTTCGAGTATTAATTAGTTCTACTAAGGAAAATGTGAAGCAAAATGCAAAAGAAGATTATGGTGTACGTTGGGACTTCAAAGAAAAAGGATTCTCAACGGAAGTGACGGAGAAGCAATATAAAGCTCTTCAAAAGAATAAGAACTTATCAATTGAGCTAGTTGAAGAAATAACGCTGGATGCTAAGCCTGGAGGGAATACAGGGAATAGAACTGGTGTACCAAATGATCAAACACCATGGGGAATTGAGGCAATGTATGAGGATCCAAACATTACAGCTACTTCTGGTGGTAGTGGTGTGAAGGTTGCAGTTCTTGATACAGGCGCAATTAATCACGTTGACTATTCGAGTAATTTAGAACAATGTAAAGATTTTACACAAAGAAAATCCCCTCTTGTGAACAACTCTTGTAATGATGGGAATGGTCATGGTACACACGTTGCAGGAACAGTGCTAGCAGATGGTGGTTCGGATGGTCAGGGGTTATTTGGGGTAGCACCGGATGCTAAGCTTTGGGCATATAAAGTACTAAGTGATCGAGGATCAGGCTATTCTGATGACATTGCCTATGCCATTCGTCATGCAGCAGATGAAGCAAATCGATTAGGTGTAAAAACTGTAATCTCAATGTCGCTAGGTTCAAGTAGCAAGGATTCACTTATTTCAGATGCTGTAACATATGCATATGGAAAAGGTGTACTTGTTGTAGCAGCAGCTGGTAATAGTGGTCCGAATGCAAACACAATCGGTTACCCAGGAGCACTTGTTGATGCGATTGCTGTTGCAGCATTAGAAGATGTACAACAAAATGGTACGTATCGAGTTGCCGATTTTTCTTCACGCGGTAATCCAAACACAGATGGTGATTACATCATTCAAGAACGTGATGTGGAAGTGTCTGCACCAGGACGCGCAATTGAGTCTACTTGGTATGATGGTGGATACAACACAATTAGTGGTACCTCTATGGCAACGCCACATGTATCAGGCTTAGCTGCCAAGATTTGGGCTGCAAACCCTGGCATGACTGCTTCACAAGTACGTGCGGAACTTCAAAACCGTGCTAAAGCAAACGATATTCTTGGTGGAAATGGAGCAGCAGCAGGAGATGACTATGCTTCTGGATACGGTTTCCCAACAGTGAAATAAATTGAATACAAGAGTTAATACGGATTGACCATCATTTTTAAAAATATATATTCCTCCTACTTACATCCTACTGGAAATTTCCAGTAGGATTCTTTTTTTCGACATTGTGCCAGGCACTTGTCGATTTTTCTTTACTTGACTTTGTAAAAGATTGGTATTAATGTATTAGGTGTACTATATAATGTAATACACTTAATTCACTGAAGTGAAAGGAGGATGGCAATGATTCAAATTGATCCTCGTAGTTCTAGTCCTATTTATGAACAGATAAGTAAACAGATAAAGGAACTTTGCTTCAAAGGAATACTGAAGCCTGGAGAAAAGGTGCCTTCGGTTCGTGAGCTTTCTTCAATGATCGTCGCAAATCCTAATACAGTCAGTAAGGCCTATAAAGAACTCGAACGAGAAGGAGTCATTGAAACATTAAGAGGTAGGGGAACATTTGTAACGGAGACTGTTCAAATCAAAATGAATGAGGAGAAGGTTGAAATGTTAAAGGAACAGCTAAAGTCAATTGTGGTGGATGCATTTTATGCGGGGATAAAAATTGATGATATACAACATTGGATTAAAGAGATAGAGGAAGAGATCGGAGGGAAAAGGTAATGCTTACGATTCAAAATGTATCAAAGAGAGTTAACGGAAAAACAGTATTATCTAATATTTCCCTTGAATTTCAGAAAGGTGAGATCTTTGGACTATTAGGTAGAAATGGTTCTGGTAAGACAACCTTGCTTCGCTTAATAATGGGTGTGCTCACTCCTGATGAAGGTCAATTTCTGTACAATGAACAACCTCTATTAAAACATCCACATCTGAAGCAAAACGTACAGTTTATGCCAGTAAGGAATTCCTTTTTTGATAAGTATACTTATAAAGAACTTGTAGGACTTCTTAAGGCGAACTATCCGAACTTTGACGTCACCTATGCAAATGAATTAATGAATCGTTACAAATTACCTGAAGATAAAAAATATAGAGAGCTGTCGACCGGACAAAAAAAGCAATTCTCCTTAATTGTTGCGTTTGCATCAAGACCGGAAGTGATTTTACTTGATGAACCGACAGATGGGATTGATGCTGTAACACGTTATGATATTTTGGAGCTAATGGTAGACGAAGTTGCTTCTCGTGAAACGACGCTAATTATTACATCTCATCGCCTGGAAGATATTGAACGCATTTGTAATCGAATTGCCTTTTTAGAAGATCAACATATTTCCCAAGTAACCGATTTAGATGAGCTTAAAGAACAGTTTGTAAAAGTTCAACTCGTGTTCGAAGAGGACGTTGCATTAGCGATTAGAGAAAAGGGTATTCCGATACTTGATTATTCAGGCGTATTCTGTACGCTTTTACTGGATAAAGCAAATTTAGATGCGAGAGAATGGCTACATTCATTAAACCCAAAAGTTTGGAATGAAGTACCGGTAAACCTAGAAGAGGTATTTATTGCGAAGTTTGGAGGGAGACGGAGATGGTAAGGAAAGGGTTAGTACAAATGGAGTGGAACCAGCAAAAATGGCCACTAATCGTAAGCTTTCTGTTTATTACTTTATTTCTACCACTTAATATCTACACGGATTATAAAACTTGGCAGACATACTCGTATACGAATGATCCATTTGAGGTTACATTTGATGGCAGAATGAGCTTTTATTTGCTTGTAGCAATTGCATTTGCGGTGACAATTGGAATTAGCCAAATCGGAGGAGAACGATCAAAAGGGCACTTGGAGTATTCCTTCACATTACCGTATTCAAGAGGAGAAATGTTTGTAAGTAAGGTTGTAGTGGGGGTACTTACTCTACTTACTGGTATCATACTTTCGTATTCATTAACAGGAATGATACTAACGTTTACAAGTGCAAACTCCTTATTCTTTCATGCATTCTTTATTTATATGACATTAGTTGTGTTAATGACTTATGCGTTAATTTTGGCAGCAGGTAGTTTAACAGGAAATGTCTTTGCACAAGGATTAACGGCATTTAGCGTTGCAGTGTTACCTGTTCTTCTTGCATTTGTTTTATCAATGAATTTAGATCTAATGAATGAGAGGTTCTTTCATACAAGTCACTTTTACTTTGAACGCATAATGGAACAGGTGGTTAGTTACTCACCGATCTTTTATATCTTCTATGGTGGATTTGCGTTCGGACCTATTAATATGGATTTTGTGAATTTATGGGTACCGACTATTTATATATTTATATTTTTCACTATTGGTTATGTAGCTTTCACCAAGCAGCCTTATGAACGAAATGGAAACTTCTTTCTATTTGAACAGCTAAATCGTCCAGTCCAATTTCTTGTCATTATTGTTGCCATTTTAGGATTTAGTGGGTTTGTTTTTTTCTCAACTAACCACTCATTTATCGGCTATTTAATAGGAGCCATTATTGGGGCTGTTATAGGGCTATTCGTCACAAGATTTACGATTTTTAAGAAAACAAAGCAGGCATAAATCAGGGAGGCATTTATGATAGAAGTTAAACAATTATTCCATTCATTTTTCGTTGGGAAAAAAGATCAGCAAAAAGAAATTCCTGTCTTAAAAGATATTTCATTAACTGTTCAGCAAGGAGAAATTGTATCTGTTGTAGGAAGAAGCGGATCTGGTAAATCAACATTGTTACATTTACTGTCTGGTTATATTCCTCCTGTATCAGGTCAAATATCAATTAAAGGAACAGATGTAACAAAATTTACTGAAAAACAATGGGCTAAATTCAGACTGGATCATCTCGGTTTTATTTTTCAAAACTTTCAACTCATACCGAGTCTCACAACTTTTGAAAATGTTGAACTCCCTTTAATACTAAAAGGGCTCTCACCAGAAGAAAGAAGTAACAGGGTTAAAAAACTATTAACGCGTGTGGGCCTCAATAAGCATATGAATCATTATCCAAATGAATTATCAGGAGGTCAACAGCAACGTGTTAGTATCGCGAGAGCTCTGATTACAGAGCCGAGTATCATATTAGCAGATGAACCTACGGGAAGTCTTGATACCGAAACAGAACAAGAGATCCTTTCTCTAATAAAGGAACTCAATATTGAAAATAATATTACATTCTTTATCATCACACACGATGAAGAGGTAGCATCGTTCAGTCATCGAAAATTTATGTTGAAGGATGGAGTAATGATGAAAGAAGGTGTTTATCTTGAAGTTTAGGGATCAAGTGAATTTAGTACGAAGGAATATGAAGAAGAACAGACTGAGAGTATTTATGACCATCCTCGCAACAACAATGGGGTGCGCATTTCTCATCATGATTGCTTCAGTTGGGTTTGGTATTCATAAGAGTATAACGGAAGAAATAAAAAAGCAGCAAATGTTAACTGAAATACAAGTGAATGGATCAGAAGATAAAAATGGTTACAAAGAAGTGACGAAGGAAGATGTTGAAAAAATAAAAAATATAGACGGTGTGAAGGCGGTTGTTGCTAGGAGCTCTTCTATGGGGCAACTGGAGGCAAACTTTGAAGACCGGAAAAATGAAGTAAATGGTGTTATTACAAATATGGAAGAGGAAATAAAAGCGGGAATGATGCTAGATCGAGGAAGGCTACCTGAAAAAGAAAATGAAATAGTTATAGGTTATCATTTTGCCAGCCATCTTTTAACCGAAAAAGAACGAACTTCAGAATCCCGAGAAGGAGAGTTAAAAGGATATACAGGTGAACTGCTTAATAAAGAGATCTCTTTTACACTAACTAATGAAATAAACGAGGAAACGGTAACGAAGGAATTCACATTTAAGGTAGTAGGAATTACGAAAGAACCATCACGTGATTGGGTAGTAGATACGAATGTTTACGTAGGTGAATCTCTAAGAGAAGAGTTAATTCCATCAGGCAGTATTCCAGCTGATCTTGAAATGCCTTTATATAATCAAGTAAATGCCTATGCCATAAACATGCAGGCAGTCCAAAGCGTTACAGACGAACTAAAAGATAACGATTATTTAGTATACTCCGTAACAGAAGAACTTGAACAGTTGAATATGTTTTTCACTGCTTTGAAGGCAGGATTAATCTTTGTTGGAACAGTAGCGGTATTAATTGCTTCTATCGGTATTTTTAATACGATGACGATGGCAGTTACAGAGCGCACGCAGGAAATCGGTATTATGAAAGCGGTCGGTGCAGAGCCCACTATTATTAAGCGCTTATTTTTAATGGAAAGTGCATACATTGGCATTATGGGATCTTTCATTGGAGTCGTCATTTCTTATGCCATCAGCATTTTAGCAAATAAATTGATCCCAATTATTATAAACTCCACTACAAATTCAGAGGGGCCAATGGATTTTACTTTTTCCTACATCCCTGTTTCACTCGTCTTGATTGCAACAGTTATTAGTATAGGAGTTGCCATAATTTCAGGATTAAGACCAGCAATGAAAGCAACAAGTATTAATGTGTTGTCAGCACTAAGAAGAGAATTATAAGACTGTGTAGACCTATTTAAGAAATAGGTCTTTCTTTTATGAAAAATGTAACAATTGTGTCTAATTAAACGTTCATTTGTTCTATGAATAAATTATTGACTCAAGATACAAAGCGGATAGCGAAGAAGGAGATTACTAGTCAATGAAGAATAGTAGTGATTGTAAGGGAGGGATTCTATGAACACGATTACGATTCATGAAGTGAATGCACACAATTTTAACTCCGTCATAAATCTTAAGTTAGCAGACTTTCAAAAGGATTATATTGCATCAAATGTTTATTCCATTGCAGAGTCAAAGGTTAATTCATGTTATACGCCTTATTCTATAAATCTAGGAAAAGAGGTTATTGGGTTTGTTATGACAGATTATGATCCGAATCTTGAGGATCAGAATAAATACTGGATCCCAAGATTTATGATTGATGCTCGCTACCAGGGAAAAGGTTATGGAAAGCAAGGCATGCAAGTTATTCTAAAAGGCTTATTTACAAATGAAGACTGTTCTTTTGTTCGCTTATCAACTGAACCTTCCAATGTGGCAGCCATTAGATTTTATGAATCTCTCGGTTTTGTTCAAACCGGCGAACTTCTTGAAGAAACAGAAGTAATCCTGCAACTGAATAAGGAGATGTGGCATTTTGGTGCTAGTTTATAAGAGAATTCGTGTAATCGGATCAGTTGCAAGTGGTAAAACTACGTTGTCTAAACAGCTATCTACTAAGTTACATATTCCATATTATGAATTAGATAATGTGGTCTGGAAAAGGACAGCATACGGTGATGTTCGTCATACAGATGAAGAACGAGATGCAATGATGCAATCTATTACTCAATCAGAACAATGGATAATTGAAGGAGTGCATAGTGGGGAATGGGTCAAATGCAGCTTTGAAAAGGCAGACGTCATTATACTATTAAATCCACACTTTTTTGTTAGGGACGGTAGAATTATTAAACGGTTTATCCGTCAAATGTTTGGAATTGAAGGCTCGCATTATAAACCGACAATAGAGATGTTTTTTAAAATGTTTAAATGGAACCGTCAATTTGAAAAGGAATACGAACAACTAGTAGAGCAGTTAAGTCAATTTGATGATAAGCTTGTGATGATTAGTACGAAACGAGAAGTAAAGAATCTCCTAACGCAATTAAACTAGTTCAGTAGAATAACTGCTTGATTTTTAAAGAGAAATTTCATTTGGATACGTTTACCATAATATGCATCAACGGTTGGTACATAGGGATTAAAACAGTCAAAAATGCTAGCGGGAAATTTTGGGTAATGAAAACCTCTTTGCAAACTGATAGTTTAGTAGGTGAGCAAAAAACTAGGAGGTTTTAACATGAAATGGATGAAAAAACTAGCGATTGCATCAACACTAACGATTGGATTGTTTGCATTTCAAACACAATTTGCAGATGCTGCATCTTTTACACATACAGTAAAGAGTGGAGAGACATTTTATAAAATAAGCAGCCATTATGGCGTACCCACTTCTTCTATTCAACGAATTAACAATAGA
The DNA here is from genome assembly GCA_008364785.1 of Bacillus sp. BGMRC 2118. Classification (GTDB taxonomy): domain Bacteria; phylum Bacillota; class Bacilli; order Bacillales; family SA4; genus Bacillus_BS. The sequence continues at coordinate 249,143 of VTTJ01000008.1, forward strand.
TACAATTCCGCTTTGTATGCAGGAGAGAAAATTACAATTCCACATATTCCAACTAGCTACGAAAGAGATTTACTTGCTAGATTAGTATATGCTGAGGCAAAAGGAGAAACTTATGCAGGGAAAGTAGCTGTAGCAACGGTTGTATTAAATCGTGTAGATAGTAAATTATTCCCTAACACGGTTGCAGGTGTTATTACAGAACGCTCAGCTGGTGGGTATTATGCTTTTTCGCCAGTACAAAATGGAACAATTAGTATAGCAGCTGATGCTGAATCAAAACGTGCTGTTCAAGAAGCATTGATGTATCGCGGGAAAGGTGGACAATCTTTGTACTTCTATAATCCGAAAACTGCTCAAAGTACTTGGATTTTAACTCGTCCAACCACTGTAAAAATCGGAAATCATGTATTTGCAAAGTAAGAAAAGGAGTGGCTAGCCACTCCTTTTTACTTGATTATAGCAAACAAATTCTCACATTAAATGCTTAATAAAAACAGTTGCAATTCCAAAATATGTGAGCATTGAAAAAATATCATTGATCGTTGTAATGAGTGGACCTGATGCAACTGCCGGGTCAATTTTTAACTTATATAAAACTAACGGTATGATGGTACCGGCTAATGTTCCGATAATGAGAGTTAGAAATAAGGAACTGCCAACTACGATTCCGAGAATGAAATCATCCTGCCAAACGTATGCGATTAAGGTAATAAGAATACTACATATAATACCGATAATGAGTCCGACACCAAATTCACGCATGACTAGTCTCCAGACTAATGACTTCGTGACATCGCGAGTAACAAGTCCTCTAACGACAACTGCCAGTGATTGTGTTCCTGTATTTCCGGTCATTCCTGCTATCATTGGCATAAAAAAGGCAAGAGCTACAACTTTATTAAGAGTATCCTCAAATCCGCTGATAATTCCTCCGGAAATAATACCGATAAATAATAATAAAATTAACCAAGGTAATCTCCGATAGGCAGCAACCCATGCTTTCGTCTCAAAATCAATAGATTTACCAGTTGCAGATAACTTCTCAATATCTTCATTTGCCTCTTGAATTACGACATCTATAATATCATCGATTGTGATAATTCCTCTTAATACATTGTCATGATCAACAACAGGAATAGCTAGGAAATCGTACCGTTCGATAACAGTGGCAACTTCCTCCTGATCCATGTCAACCGGGACAGCAATAACTCTTTCGTACATAATGTCAGATATTTTGGAGTCAATATCAGCAAGTAAAATATCACGGTAAGAAACTACACCAACAAGTTTTTTCTCATAATCGATGACATATAAATAATTAATCGTCTCTGAAAATTCCGCAAATGTTTTCAATTTATCAACGGTTTCTCTTACTGTAAAATAGTCTCGTATCCAAACAAATCGGTTTGTCATCAATCTTCCGGCAGTTTCTGGCTCAAAGCTCATTAATTGTTGAACAGCTTCTGACTCTGCCTGGTTCATACTGGATAAATAACCTTCTTGCTCATCAGGAGATAAATCTTCTAGTAATGTAGCGAGATCATCGTTATCCATTTCATCCATAACCTTACCGGTTTTTTCTATGCCAAGCTTATTTAGTATTTCTAATTGAAGTTCTTTGTCGTCCAATTCTTCAACCATATCGGCAATTTGTTCTGTAGTTAAATATAGAAGAAATCGATAACGATGCTTTTCAGGTAGAAGAGTATAAAGCTTTGCTAAATCATAAGGCTGTAATTCATCAAAAATCGCGATTAATTCTCTCTTTTTTCCTTCCTTTAGTGCTTTAATAACTTTTAATGCAATTTGGTTCTCTGAAAGATTTGCAATCATTTCTTGGCCACCTCCCCAGTCTTCTCTATCTTGTAGCCAGAGCTTGTAGTATTACTTCCCTATTAATCCATAGAAAAACATGTGTAAGAGCTCCTTACTAACAGAATCACCACGATGTTTTATCAAAGTTGCCAAGGTGGATGACTCTTTGTTCAGAATCTGTAAATAAAATAATATAATTTCGATTGAAAGTTCAGGATTAATATGTCCCGATTGTTGACCTTGCTTCACGAAATGAACAAATAACGGAATTGCCTTTTCTTCGGAAAATTGTTGTAGAAATCCTTGTAACTCTTTATCTTTTTGAAGAGCAGCTTCAATAATCTCAGGATTTAGCTCTTTTGTACTATTTATTTTGTCTAAAATATACAGTTCAATTCTGGTCTCGTAAGATAGCTCCTCATTTAGAAGCAGTAATTGATATTGTTCATATTTTTCATTTGTATAATCCATTATGACTTCGCGAAGAAGGTGTTCCTTATTTTCAAAATGATTATAAATGGTAACTTGTGAGACGTTAGCTTTTTTGGCAATATCAACTATTTTTACCTTTTTCACACCATATTCTGAGAACAGTGTGAATGCTGCCTGCATAATGCTCTTTCTTTTTCGAGCTTTTAGCTTATCCGGATTTAACAAGTTCATCACCCATAAAAACAATAGCAGAAAACGAACTGATTACCAATAAGAAATTAAAATATGATTGACTTATACTGTATAGGTAATATAATAAAAGTGAAATATTTCATATAAAAAATTTCATTCTTTAAAAAGGGGAATGCCAAATGATTAAAATTGATAATTTAACGAAGGTATTTCCGAACGGGAAAGGGATATTTGATGTCTCGTTTGAAGTGAAGCAGGGAGAGGTATTTGGATATTTAGGTCCTAACGGGGCAGGAAAATCAACAACGATTAGACAACTGATGGGCTTTAGTAAACCTACAAATGGTGCGGCTTTCATTAATGAAAAAAATGTTTGGAAAGAGTCTGGAACAATACTCAAGCATGTGGGCTATCTTCCTGGTGAAATTACCTTCTTAGAAGGGATGACTGGTTTTGAGTTCATAGAGCTAATGGAGGGGATGAGAGGGACAAAGGACGTATCACTACGAAACAAGCTGATTGAACGGTTCCAGTTTGATCCCAAGACACCGATTAGAAAAATGTCTAAAGGTATGAAGCAGAAGGTGGCAATTGTTACTGCATTTATGCATGATCCAGGAGTATTGATATTAGATGAACCAACTAGTGGACTAGATCCTTTAATGCAAAGAGTGTTTATTGAATTAATTTTAGAAGAAAAGAATAAAGGCAAGACCATTTTAATGAGTTCACATAGCTTTCATGAAATTGAAAGAACGTGTGATGTGGTAGGAATTATTAAGGATGGGAAGATTGTAGCGATAGAAGATAGCAAAACTGTATTACGGAAACAAAGAAAAGTATTTGATGTACAGGTGCATTCATTAGAGGATGCAGAAAAATTACATTCATTAAAGTTAAACGAAATGATAATTGCAGAACATGAACTTACGTTTTCATTTGCTGTTACAGGAAATCCTAATTCATTTATACAAGCATTGTCTGGTGTAAATGTCACAAATCTTTCGGTTCGTACACAAGATTTAGAAGAATTATTCATGCACTATTACGATCGAAAGGTGGCGATAGAAGATGAGCCTTTACTTAATAAAAGCAATGTATAAAACGAACGGTAAGATTATAGGAGGAATAGCTGTAACAAGTTTTTTATATTTATGGCTGATTATATGGTTGTATCCAACCATTGCTGACTCTGAGGCAATGGATGAGTTACTTAAATCAATGCCTCCAGAAATGATGAGTGCATTCGGACTATCACAAGGTTTTGGAAGTATAGAAGCATTTATTGCAGGAGAGTACTTTGGGTTATTGTATATAATTATTTGCTTAGTTTATGTTGTGTTGGTTTCAACAGCACTGGTTGCTAGATTGAACGATCATGGCTCTATGGCATATCTACTAGCAACTGGAATGACGAGAAAGAAAGTAATCATGACTCAAATCTTTGTACTGGTTTCAGGTTTATTCTTTATTTCTTTATTCACTTATTTGTCGGGGGTTACCGGTACGAGAATACTTATTGAAGATGTTTCGATAGACAATACCCAATTTTTACGATTAAATATTGTCGGTTTCCTTTTATTTTTTGCAATTAGTAGTTATAGCTTTCTAGTTTCTTGCATTGTTTCTGATGAGAAGAAGGCACTTGGAATTTCAGCAGGAATCTCATTATTATTTTTTATGATTGATTTGGCAGGCAAGATGAGTGAAAAACTTGATTGGCTTCGGAGCTTAAGTCTCTTTTCTTTGTTTGAACCACAAGAGATTGCTACAGGCAATCAAGACATCCTCGTTATTTCTCTCGTATTAGTACTGATAGGCATACTATTCTATAGCCTATCAATCATGATCTTTAAAAAACGAGATCTTCCATTATAGAAATAGCCAGTTGCGAAATAAAGCAACTGGCTTTCTGTCTATTTATGTACATTCAGTTAACCGATATTTTTAATTAAATCCTCTTTATTTCTTCTTAGGAGCTCATTGAGTAACAAGTATTTTAATTCTTGAAGACCTTTCATTTGAGGGTGCCGGAGAACAGATAAGTACATTTGATAGATCGTCTCATCTGAGAGGTTTGACAGTTTGTTGGTAATAATAAGAATACCTCCTTTATTACTATTTAACAGTATACCTTCTTTCATTTCAATTTTTAATATGCTAGGATCTATCATTATATAGATGAAAGGGAAAATGAAATGATAAATCGTAATCACCAAGAACTAGTAAAAAAAGCAACAGAGTATGTAGAGCAACCACTAAAAACCGTTTTAGATGATACTCATCGATTGGCTTTTCATATTATGACGCCAAGAGGCTGGATGAATGATCCTAATGGACTTATTCAATTTAAAGGAGAGTACCATGTATTTTACCAGCACTACCCGTATGATTCTAAATGGGGTCCTATGCATTGGGGACATGTTATGAGCTCTGATTTAGTTCATTGGAAGCACCTTCCGATAGCCCTTGCCCCAAGTGAGCATTATGACTCCGGAGGTTGCTTTTCTGGAAGCGCAGTAGATCATAACGGTACACTGACGTTAATATATACAGGTCATGAAGATCAAAACTCTCCGAAAGAAGTACAATGTATCGCGACTAGCGATGATGGAATTCATTTCTCGAAATATGGGGGGAATCCAGTTATCTCGTTTCCTCCACCGGAAGGAAGTGAAGATTTTCGAGATCCAAAGGTTTGGAAGCACGAAGAATTATGGTATATGGTTGTGGGAACAGGAAAGGATGAAGTAGGGAAGGCGCTTCTGTATCAATCTGCGGATTTACTGAAATGGGAGTATCGCGGTGTTCTTGCACAAAGTGATGGATCATTAGGATATATGTGGGAATGTCCTGATCTTTTTAAACTTCAAGATAAATACATTCTTGTTTTATCTCCGATGAAGGATGGATGGAAAAATCGTTATTTAGTCGGCGATTTGAATTATAAAACTGGCAAGTATGTGAAAGAAGCTGATGATCTATTGGATTATGGATTTCATTTCTATGCTCCACAAACATTTGAAGATGAATCAGGGAGAAGAATATTAATTGGCTGGATGGATATGTGGGAAACGGCCATGCCATCGCAGAAAAAAGGCTGGGCAGGAGCAATGACTTTGCCAAGAGAACTCACGCTATCTGAAAAAGGGACACTACGAATTCAACCAGTGAAAGAACTAGAGAAGTTAAGAAAAAACGAATATACCATTAACTTAATGGACTCTGCTATGTTATCAGGGATAAATAGTCAAACGTTTGAAATGAAGCTTGAGGTTCAAATAAAGGATGAAGAAGAAGGAAGCTTTTCCCTTGGGCTATGTGTATCGGATGACAGAGCAGAGGAAACTGTTATTACTTACAAACGTAATGAAGTAACAGTTAACTTGCAAAAAGCAGGGCAAGGTTTAACAGGAATTTCACGTGCACCTGTTACGTTAATTAATCATAAACTTCATTTACATATCTTTGTTGATCGTTCTTCAATTGAATTATTTATTAATGACGGAGAAAAAGTGATAACAAATCGTATATATCCCAAAAACAGCAGCAAGGGAGCATACTTGAAATTTAACGAACAATCCATATCTGTAGATTCATTGCGAGTATGGGAATTAAAAAATATTTGGGAGTAGGGTAATGAATAATCAATTATTTTTGAACAAAGTAGTAGTTGTTACTGGCGGGGCATCCGGAATTGGGAAAGGGATCGTTCAGTCATTTGCTAAAGAAGGCGCGAAAGTAGTCATAGCCGATATAAATGAGACAGCAGGTTTGCAAACTTTTAAAGAAGTGAAAGAAAGAGGATACGACTGTACTTTCATAAAATGTGATGTAAAAAAAGTTAATGAGATTAAAACATTAATGGAGGTAAGTGAAAAGACTTACGGCTCGATACATGTGTTAATTAACAATGCTGGTGTGTCAAAATGGGAAGACCCTTTCATCCTAAATGAGACCGATTGGGATGATGTTATGGACACAAATTTAAAAAGTGCCTTCTTTGCTTCCAGAGAAGCTGCAAGGGTGATGAAAAAGAACCAAGTAAATGGTTCAATCATTAACCTGGCATCTACACGAGCTTTTATGTCAGAAAGACATTCAGAAGCTTATGCAGCTACAAAAGGAGGCATTGTTGCACTTACTCACGCTTTAGCTGCTTCTTTCGCAGAATACAAAATAACCGTAAACTCAATTAGTCCAGGATGGATTGAAACAGGTGAATATGAATTACTTCGAGCAATAGACCATGAACAACATTTTTCTAAGCGTGTAGGAATTCCAAAAGATGTCGCAAATGCATGTTTATATTTGGCAAACGAGCAAAATAATTTTGTGAACGGGACGAACATTGTCATAGACGGAGGAATGACTCGGAAGATGATATATGAGGAGTAAGATCTTAAGCGGCTGGGCCAAAAGTATTATCGGCGAAGGAAAATCCGAACAATCATCTCAAATTCTTATAATAGGACTTGAATGAGATCGGGTTTTTTTATTTGTTTTGTTAGAGATTACGTTTTGTTTTAAGAATGTTCTAGCTGTTAATTGTAGTGCAAGACGAAGACTCCTGCGGGAGAAGCGAGTTAGGTGAGACCCCGCAGGGAGGAACGACTGAGGAGGCTTACCAACCGCCCGCGGAAAGCGAAGACTTGCACGGAAATTAACAGCTGTATTAAAAGCCTGTGTAATTTTAAATTGTTTGTCTTTAGAGTATCGTATTTTAGTTTTGTCCCAGCATGTTTTTATTTTATATTCACGAATTGTAAAATACACACCCATCCAGCTCTTACTGAATATCCTTTCTAAGGGAGGTGTTTTCATGGAAGAGTTGAGTTTTCATAAAGAGGACGAAAATTTAATCATTATGAATAATAGCAGTACTCTGTTTCCATTTGTTGAAATTTTATTAGATGGTCAATATTTAGGAGCGTTTACTCTTGATACGAAAGTTTCGATTCCGTTATCGAAAACGAAAGAGACGTATTCTGTATTATTAGTTGGATATAAGACGAGTGAAGAAGGCACTCAAGCCTTTAACTATAAGCATATTTTAAACAGTAGAAATGATTATCGAAAGGTAGAGTTAAGTCAAGATTATCAGCCAGGAGATATTTTAGTAGCCTGTGATAATGTGAATGGTTTACCTTATGGATACATGGGGCATTCAGCAATAGTCGTAGATAACGAGAATATTATTGAAGCCGTAATTACAGAGCCGATTGTTCGAAAAGTTCCGATTAAGCAGTTAACCGATTATCACCCAATTCATGCACATTTTAGACCTAAGGATGCTGAACTTGGAAAGAATGCTGCAAGCTACGCAGAAAAATATCTACAAATCTATAAGGAAAATCGTGAAAAGGGCATCGACTGGCCGTACTTTTATTTCTCTTTAAAAACACCACTTGAGGATGAATGGACGTACATTTATTGTTCCAAACTCGTTTGGTTAAGCTATCATTTTGGTGCAAACATTACGATGGAAAACGATCATTTATGGTTTGCGCCCGAAGATTTATATACTGTACTTAGCCATTCAAAGGATTTTGATTTAATTTATAAGCATTCAAACTATCAATTTATTATTGATATGTAGGATTGTAAAAATTTCTTCTAATAGCCTATTAAAACTTGTAAAGTTGCTAATTATCGATATGATATTCTTATCGTCATTTTAAATAGACTATAAGGAGAACGATGCGTGTGTCATGCTCACAATGTCAACCATTACAAGATTTTCTTCAACAAGGCTATGTAACAGTGTTATCAAAATATCCAGAAATCATAAATATAATTGTAAACGAAGCAAAGCTAGAAAGATTAACTCAGGAGCAGTCTACTTCCTTTACAGTTCAGTTTGAATCTACCCATCAGTTACAATCTACTCTTGAACACATTCAACATGTACTACAAGAGAAGTTAGGTGGAAACCCAGATTTATACGCATCAATACAAGAAAAAATAAGTGAAACAAATCCTTTTTATCACCTCCTATCTTTTAGTGAATTACGTGAGAGAGTTAAGAATCCTAGTTTAGTAGAAGTAATTAAACATTCTTACTTTACTAATCATATCCAGCCAATTATTTCTTTAAATGATCAAAAAGTGTTTGCCTATGAGTTTTTATTGCGTTCGTCACAAGAACAGTATCCATTTAAGCCATTCGAACTGTTTTCCTTCGCGCAAAAGACTGGTCTTCAAGCATTATTAGATGCGAATGCAAGAAAACAGGCCATTCAATATAGTGCTGAAAATCTATCAAACGGAATGTTGCGTTTCATTAATTTCTTACCTTCATCCATTTATAATCCGATTCACTGCTTGAAAAGTACATTTGAAAATATTGAAAAATATAGGGTGAATCCTGCTGATTTTGTATTTGAAGTAGTAGAGACAGAAAAGATTAAAGATATCAAACATTTACAAACTATTTTCCAAGCTTATAAAAGTGAAGGTATGAAAGTAGCACTAGATGATGTAGGAGCGGGATATGCAACTGTAGAAGTATTACAGGAATTACTGCCTGACTATGCGAAAATTGATCGCCATATGATATCCTACTGTGATCAGTCAGCAGAAAAACAAGCAGAACTACAACGCATTGTTAAAGTGGCAAAAGAAAATAATATTAAAACGTTAGCAGAAGGTATTGAACGCAAGGAAGAGTTAGAATTTTGTCATGCGATTGGAATGGATTTAGCTCAAGGATATTTTATTGGTAAACCAGGTCCCAATCCTTTATGAAACATTTAAAGAGAGCATAGTCTAAGACTTGCTCTCTTTAAATGGATTTTTCCACTGCATTAGGAGTCCATAATTGTGTGATTCAGCATCTTCTAGATAACCCGGGATAATTCCAACGGGAGTGCGCCCACACTTTAGTAAAAACGTAATAACAGGGTCATAAATTTCTCCAGTTAAAATGTTTTGTACATACGTCTCAATATTCATATCTTTAGCAAATTTGTGATAACCTGGTAAACGGCCACCGCCGAGAAGGAGATCAAGATCTAAATTAACGACTGTTTCGTACATGGACTGCATAAGCCATTTCCCTAATCCGTACTTTCGATATTGTGGCATCACACAAATATCTACAATGTATAGAGCATTTCCATCACTTTGATGATTTGTAATGTAACCCGAATCGGTTACCTCGTCCCACGTATGTAAATCTCCTCTTTTATAGTTAACCTTTAACCCTGTCATTGAACCACATATCATACCGTCTATTTCCACACATAATGCACCTTCAGGAAATAATGAAACGTGATTGTGTAGTTGCTCGTTATTCCACCAAAGTTCACTAGGAAACGGTGGTGGAAAGCTTTCCTTCTGTACTTGTATCAGTGCATCAAAATCATTGCTTGTATAGTTTCGTATTATAGCTTTTTTGGGTAATTGCTTATCAAAAACAAACAGCTCTTTGTAGTAAAAACTCATGTCTTCCCCCTCTTTTAACTCTACTTTTCATCATTATAGTAAAGAAAGGGAAGATTGTGTAATAGCTATGAAAAGAAATTTTCAATTAATTTTTCAATTTGTGTTGCATCAGGTTGATTTCCCGTAAAGGTAAAGGCAAGTTCCCTTATGTATTCTCCATTTTTGGAGACATGAATGGCTCCTTTTTGTAACATGACACTATATTCAGTTTCAAAGACATATCCATCTTGTTCAATTGCACCCATATTGTTTCCACTCCTTTCTACTATTCTTCACGTAATGAGCTTCTGACTATTCATCAAAACTTCCTACATTTAACACAAAAGAATTGGTAAATAAAATTCAGGCTAGACCGATATATATAGTGAGAGATACTTGATTCCTTATTCCCAGTCAAGATCTTCTCATTCATAACTTCTTTTTAGGCAATCTGTACTGTTTTACAGTAGTAGATTGCTTTTTTTTGTTCTTTAGATCGGATGGCACCTCTACATACTTTATTTACAGTTGGAAACCATATAATAAAATTCGTAGGTAAAAAGGGAGTGTTCAAAATTGACGAACGGAAGAGATTCGAGAGAAAATAAACATAAACATCAGTTTCATCCAGATGGAAAGCAGGAAAGTATTATAAATGACAGTACAGCATCAGCGGGGGAGTCAATGGGGGTTACCACCAACATGGATCCGATGAACCCTAACCAAAAGAGAGACTCATGGAACTTTACACCGAAAGAAGACCCGGAATTAAAAAGCTTCCAAGATACATTTAAGCAAGATTAAAATTGAGGCAAAGTATTCGTAATGCCTCGGATAAAAGAGGGACAATCTCATGGCGAATTTCGTAAAACCTGTTGTTGTCGTTAGCAAATGTTTGGAATTTGATAAATGTCGATATAATGGTGATGTCATACATGACCCTGTAGTAAAGAGGTTACAAGCTCATGTGCAGTTTATTCCCGTTTGTCCAGAGGTGGGGATCGGATTAGGCACCCCAAGAGAAACAATTAGAATTGTAGAAGAAGAAGGAAGGAAAATGTTAGTACAACCTTCAACACGTAAAGATCTCACAAAAGAGATGAATGAATTCTCAATTCGGTTTTTAGACAAAATTCAAGATCTGGATGGGTTCATTCTCAAGGGGAAATCTCCTACCTGTGGAATGAAGGATGTGAAGGTGTATAGTGGAATAGAAAAAGCACCAGTCATTGGAAAGACTAGCGGATTCTTTGCTCAAGCGATAGTAGAAAGGTTTCCTTCACTAGCTATAGAAGATGAAGGAAGATTGCAGAACTTTTCCATACGGGAGCATTTTTTTACAAAGCTTTTTACATATGCTAATTTCCGTGATATAAAACAAACCAAGCAAACCATTCAATCATTAATTCAATTTCATTCAAAAAATAAATATTTATTTATGGGATATAATCAGGCAGCTCAAAAGGAACTTGGGCGAATTGTAGCAAATCATGACCATAAGGACATAGAAGAGGTATTCTCATTATACGAAAATCAATTGTTTCGCTTATTTGCGAGAAAGCCAAGAGACGCATCAAACATTAATGTGTGTCAGCATATTATGGGGTACTTCAAAAAAGAGCTTAGTCAGAAGGAAAAAGATTTCTTTCAGACAATGCTTGAAAAATACCGAGAGCAAAAGGTTCCGCTTAGTAGTGTCACAAGCATACTAAAATCTTGGGTGATTCGCTTTGAAAATGATTACTTACTAAGTCAATCCTATTTTGAACCCTACCCAGAGGAATTAATTGAGATTAGCGATTCTGGCAAAGGAAGGGCCTACAGTTAAGGAGAGGATTTCTCTTTATACTGGGGCTTTTTTTAGTGAAATTTATTGACAATATAAAATGTTGGAGTATGGTAGATTTAGAAGTATATAAGCTTGAAGGATGACAACACATCAAGTAGCGATGAATGAAAAGTTTGCTGCTAATTCTAAAAGTTCTACAGGTTATTAGCTTCAATAATTAAACACACACTGGATAACAATAATTATGTATACACACGAGTACACCTGGAGTGATGGTTGCAAACTAAGGTAAGAACCTAGTTTAGAATTATACAAAAAAGGGAAGTTTGTACATAGAACAAATATAAACTCCACTGAAAGGAGAGACGGCTATGCATCGACATAGAATGAAAATAAATGATTTAACGATCTCGTATATAGATGAAGGAAGTGGGGATACGGTTGTTCTCATTCATGGTTTTTGTGGAAGTGCAGGTTACTTTGAAAAGATCATCCCAAAGCTTAGTGAGAATTACAGGGTAATTGCTCCGTCATTAAGAGGACATGGAAAATCAAGTGCTGTCTGTGACCCATATACAATCGAGGATATGGCAGATGATGTGTATCAACTATTAAGGCAGCTAGAAATTGATAAGGTGACGATGATTGGACATTCATTGGGAGGCTATGTCACACTTTCTTTTGCCGACCAGTTTCCTGACATGTTAAATGGATACTCACTACTCCATTCAACTGCGCATCCTGACAGCGTGGAAGCAAAGGAAGGAAGAAATAAAAACATAGAACTAATATGTGAGAATGGAATTGAACCGCTAATCAATGCGCTTATTCCTAGATTATTTGCACCGAAACATGTGAAATTGTTAGAAGATGAAGTAAAATTTGTTCAGGAAATTGGAATGAATACAAGTGTTACAGGCGCAAAAGGTGCTTTAAAGGCAATGAGAGACCGAAAGGACAGAAATGACGTTTTAGCTACCTCTAAAGTTCCAGTATTATTAGTTGCTGGAGAGGAAGATCAACTCATTCCGCAAGAAAAGGTATTCTCACAAACAAGCGACTATATTAGACAAAAAACAATAGTAAACGCAGGGCATATGGGAATGCTCGAAGCTCCAAACGAAGTAACTGCAATCATTCTTGAATTTTTAAACGATACGTTTTCAAAGTAGATATAGAAACACAGTTTATGACTGTGTTTTTTTATTGCTCTTTTCTAAAACATTGTTGCTTTTAGAACAGGTATTCTTGGGGTACAACTAGACTTAGAAGCAAATTGAGGTTGCATTAGTAAAGAGCAACTCTCTTTATGTATTGAAGTATCTAAATACTAAGGTAAAAATTCGGCTTCCTGAGATTTTTACTAAAAGCAATAATCTATAAGAAAACAGCCTTTTTTATTTTGTCTGTATATTGAAACATAACAACACTGTTGTTATACTATGTTTGAGATGTTTTAATTTTCAGATAATATAACAGGGGGGAAGTAATGAAAAAGTATACTTTATTTCTTTGTTTTGTTGCACTTATGATACTTTCTTTAGTGGGTTGTGGAGGAAATGAAACAGCTGGAGAAGAAGAATCGACAGCTACTGCAGAAGGGGTCGTTGATTTATATGTGGAGGCATTAAATAATGAAGATCTTGATGCTTTATTAAAGACCATCCACCCTTTTTCAGGACAGCATATTGAGTTAAGAGGGTATTATGATAACGACTTTACGCAATATGACTATGATGTTGAAAAAGTAAGTGCCACTGTGTCTGAAGAAAATGAAACAGCTGCTGTTATTGATCTGGTTATTTCAAAAAAGTTGGTTGAAAAGAAAGCAGAAGGAAAAAATGAACCAACAGAAGGTGAGATTTCACAAAAAATTACGCTTAAAACCAAAGGTGAAGAATGGTTAATTGATAAAGTGGAATAGAGCTACAAAGAGCGCATGATATGATTCTAAACAGTTCCGTTCTTTAGAGAAATATATGAAATAGCATAATAACAACAGACCAAATCTCTTATGATTTGGTCTGTTGTTATTACTTTTATATCTTTGGATAAAAACATTTGGATTTGCAAACTAATTCATTAAATTAATTAACGAGAGATAAGGAGGTTTCCTTCTACTCGACTAGTTATACAAGAGGATTATATTAAAGATAATGAAAAGCTCGAGGACTGTAATAGTTTTCTCGAGCTTTATTTGTGCTATTTGTATTCTTGTATACCTTGTTAAATGTGCTACAAAAATTTACTTAGGTTGCGATTTTAGATGTTCTTCATGTTATCGATACTATTTAGTCTAATTAATATACAAAGCTTTTGTTTAACGAATTTAACAATCCAACTCAATGGTAAATGTTGTACCTTTTCCACCTTTACTTTGTACTGCTATATGGCCACCATGTAGATCAATAATCCTTTTTACAATTGATAGACCAATCCCGTTACCTTGGTTCGTGCGACTAGTATCTCCTTGATAAAATTTATCAAAAATATGTTTTTGAGTCTTTTCATTCATTCCGCAGCCATTGTCTGTAATTGATATACGTAAACAGTCATCATTTCTATGCATTTTAATGCTAACTAGCCCATTATTTTCAGAAAACTTAATTGAGTTTTCAATAATATTCAAGAAGACCTGTCCAATTAAATCTTCATTCCCAAAATACGTCTCTTGTTCAAGTTGAAGATTTAATTCAATATTTTTCTTGTCTAACATAGGTTCTAAGAGAATAATCGTCCTATTCATTACTTCTGTAATGTTAAACATAGATCGATCAGATAAGATGGATTGATTTTCTAGTTTGCTTAACATGAGGATATTGTCTGCTAAACCAGACATACGCTCAGTTTCTGAAATTATGATATTGAGATACTCTTGCTTCTCATCTTCAGTTATTGAAGAATTTTTTAATAGTTTTGCAAACCCTTGTATTGAAGATATAGGAGTCTTAAATTCATGGGAAAAATTTTGAATGAAATCTGTCCTTAGAAGTTCAATGCTTTCTAGCTCCTCAGCCAATTTGTTAAAACTGTTAGTTAGATTATGAAATTCTGAGAGGTAGCTCACTTTTTTCATATCAATTCTTGTTTGGAAGTTTCCTTCAGAGAGTTGTTCAATCGCATAAATTAGTTTTTGAATAGGCAGAATTGGAACTGTACTGATAAAACGAGCAATAATGGTACCAATCAGTATGCTATTAAGCATAAAAAGTGGAATCCCTGGGAGTACACCTCGATCAGGTACAATTCGTGGAAGAATACCTGTCTGAATCAGTACGTAAACAATAATTGCTAGAATGGTCATGGTTACAGTAAGTACAATAAAGACAATTAGTGAGAATGCTGCAGTCAAGCTCCATAATCTTTTGGTTTTCTGTTTCGCCCGCATCATACTTTCACCGCCTTATACCCAACACCTCTTGCCGTAACAATTTCGAAATCTCGATTGTTTTCGAACCGTTTTCTTAGCCTATTAATGTGCACAGAAACCGTTACCTCATCGGATTCTGAATCTCTACCCCAAATTTCGTCTAGTAATTGTAGCTTGGTAAACGTTTGACCTGGGTACGATAACAATTTATAGAGGAGATAAAACTCTTTTGGGGGTAAGGTATGCTGAACACCTTCTTCTATAACAGTTAGGGTATCATACTCAAGTACCGTTTCTCCAATGCTCATTTTCTTTTCATTGGCAAATTTAGACCTTCTCAAAAGAGCCTTAATTCGAAAGAGCATTTCCTCATCATCTACAGGCTTTGTCATATAATCATCGGTACCAACTATAAAACCATACTTTTTATCTTGCGGAAGACTTTTCGAAGTAACCATTAATATCGGAATCATAATATCTGAATCACGCAATTCTTTTGTTAATGTATATCCATCCATTTCTGGCATCATGATGTCAAGGACAATTAAATCAATGTGCTCTTGGTCCAAGACTTCTAGTGCTTCTGCCCCGTTTTCTGCAGTAAAGGTAGTATATCCACCATTTGTGAGAATGGCTTTCATAAGCTTTCTTAAATTTCGATCATCCTCTACAACAAGTATCTTAAACATCTCAATGCCTCCATTTTTCACGTTATAACGAATTATATCATCATTATTTAAATAGTTTTTAAATTCTATTGTTTAAGTTTTGTTTAAAAATGACTTGTATACTTCGAAGTGTCAGGTGCATTAAGTTGATAAAAAAGAAACAAGAGATGAAACAAACATAACATATTGGAGGAACCATGATGAGTACTGTTCAAGTAACGAATATTAAAAAATACTATTCCATAGGTAAAAAAGAAAAAGTACAAATCCTTCATGGAGTGGATATAGAATTTACCAAAGGAGAATTTGTTTCCATCCTTGGGGAATCAGGAAGTGGAAAATCTACCCTAATGAATATCATAGGTGGAATGGACCGCGATTTCGAGGGCGATGTGATAGTAGATGGAATTAGTTTGCAAGGAATGAAAGAAAAAGAATTGGATAGCTATCGAAAACTAAAAATAGGGTTTATCTTTCAGAGTTTTAATTTAATCAGTCATCTAAATGTCCTTGAAAATGTATTATTAACCATGCAAATGACAGATTTAAACACATCCGAGAGAGAAGAGAAAGCGAAAAATATTCTAATAAACCTTGGGTTAGGGAATCATTTGAATAAGAAGCCAAATCAGCTTTCTGGTGGACAAAAACAGCGAGTGGCTATAGCTCGTGCCCTTTCAAATGATCCAGATATAATCCTTGCCGATGAGCCAACTGGAGCATTGGATAAGAAAAATAGTGATCAAATAATGCAATTGTTAGATAGCATTGCAGAACAGGGGAAACTTGTCATTACGGTAACCCACTCCCAAAAAGTAGCCAACTATGGGACAAGAATTGTGACAATGGATGATGGTCGAATTGTGAGTGATGAAAGAATAAGAGAGCCTTATCAAAAGAAAAGTAATGAGAAAAAAACAAAAACGAAGAACTTACGCTTAGGGGCAGCCATGAAAATGGCATTGAATAACATTAAATTAAACTTAAAGAGAAATATACTTGTATCAACAGGTGGGGCCATTGGCATCCTAAGTGTTATTCTAATGCTAGGATTAGGTAATGGAGTGACCGAGTACATTAACGAAGAGATTAATGCGAACTTAAAGCCAAATTTAATTCAGGTAACGAAAGGTTCAGATTCTAAGGAGAGTAAGGAGCAAAGTCCTCTACCTAACCCAGTTCAAGAATCTACGCCGTTAAGTAATGAAGATTTAACATTAGTTAAAGGTATCGATCATGTTGATTCAGTCGAACCAGTCTTTACGTTGACAATGGGAAGCTCTGTACTTTATGACAGTAACACATACTCGATTGTACAGTTCCAAACGATGAATGATAGTGTCAATATAGATGATTTAGTAGCTGGTGACGCACCTGTTAAAGATGAACTTTTATTGTCTGAGACGTTAGCGGATAAAATCGTTGATTCACCAAATGATATAGTTGGAGAAGTAGTAGAATTGTATATGAACACGACGGATGAACAGAATAGACCTGTTATCCTTACAAAGGAATTAAAGGTCTCTGGCATTATAAAAGGAAGTATGAATCAAGATTTAGCGTATGCTTCTTATGAAACGTTAGAGAACATTTTCTCACAAGAAGGAATTACATTAGAGGCAACTCAGCTAGATGTTACGGTAGATCAAGAAAAGAATGTTGATAGTGTTGAATCAGCGCTGGAAGATAGTGGATTCATAGGTACTGGAGTTGGAAACATTTTGAATCAGGTAACTAATTACCTGAAAATCGCTACAAATGTCCTGGCTGGAGTAGCGGGGATCTCACTACTTGTATCAGCAATCATGATTATAGTTGTATTGTATATTAGCGTGGTTGAGCGAACAAAGGAAATTGGTATTCTGAGAGCTGTTGGGGCAAGAAGAAAGGATATTAAACGTATATTCTTCTCGGAAGCAGCACTGTTGGGACTATCAAGCGGGATCATTGGAACTGTATTAGCCTTGGTAATTGCAAGTCTCGCAAACAATGTAATGGGGCAAGTATTTGACGCACATTTGATCCAAATAAATGGAGGTAACATGGTAACTGGAATAGTAGTAAGTGTAATTATTAGTATCTTAGCTGCTTTATTACCATCAACAAAAGCAGCAAAATTAGACCCTATGCAATCCTTACGTTATGAATAATTTACTATTAATGAATGCTAATCTTCAAAAAGAAGATTAGCTTTTCTATTTAGAAGTAAGAGAGTGTAGTAGGAAGTTTCCTCAAGTCCAATAGTGGATCAACTTAATTGGTAGGTTCCATAAGATGTTACTGTTCTCGATTCTAGGTTAGATTTCGCGTTGTTATAGCTGCTTTAACTTCTTTACTTCAACATTGCAATTTCTAACCATAGTGGTACTTCCTTAAAAAGACAATAAATAATATTACGTCTTGGAACATTTAATTTGATTGCACCATAGTTAATTAACAAATAATGATTGCCATTAGACAATGAGAAACCATCAAATAGTGAATTTATGGTCTCAGCCAACAGTTCCAATAGGCCCAATAACTGTAAGTTTAATTAATAGAGTGGCCACGTCTTTAGGACTTATCCAACTGATTTTCAAAACACTGGTTAATGACCAAAAGTATTGCAGAACTTACATGTGATATAAGATATAGCAATGGAACTACTTGACCTTCAATCGCTTGAAACAAATTCACTCCTATAATCCCTCTAATTCTATCTTGGTGAACTTATTCTAACACATTCAACTGAGGACGTATGATACACTTAATACCTTAGACAACGGAATTTTAATTACCGTGTGGAGACTTAAATTAATGAAAAATATATTAATAAGCATAATCATTTTTTCAATAATCATATGGGATATTTGTATTGAATGATAAAGAGAGTGAATTCACAACGGGAAAATGGATAGAGGCACCGACGCAAAGAAATATAATTATTGATAACTTATAAACAACTCGTGATTTGGTAGGAATGACATTGACGGAAGTATCAAATTTATTGGGAAGTGACTACTTAGACTATCCACTTTCAGAACCAGGACTAGATGGTTATAGTTACAACTTAGGACCTGAACCAGGATTTTTGAGTATAGATGATTCTTGGTTAGTATTTATTTTAATGAGGAAAATAGAGTAATCATCATAAACTGACTTGAGTTTAAGAATCTAACTAGCCAAATGATAATCCAGATTATTATTTAAGTAAGAGAAAGGTTAGTTGAAGACAGACAATTTTTATCATGTTTTAAATTAATACTAATGTTGTGAGGAGAGTACGAATGCAATATTTCATTGGGATTATACCATCGGAGGAATACATAGAGAAAATAAAAAGATTTCAGCAGAATTGGGAGAATAATCTACTTCCTGATATTGTGGAGCCACATATTACAATAAAGTCACAAGGTGGTTTAACAGTTGAAAAGGAGTGGCTAAAAAAAGTTCAAATGATATGTGAAGGCACTACACCATTTAAGCTAAAAATAAATAAACCAGCATTTTTTGGGTGAAAATGTTTTGTATTTAACTGTTGATTCCAAGGAGATTTATGAGCTACATAGAAAGATTGTTAATGCGGTTTCTCCTGGAAATGACTTGGTAAAAAAATATATGGAATTAGATGACTATGTACCTCATTTAACATTAGGACAGACTAGCTGGGGATTAACGAGTCTAGAATTAAGAGATATGGCTAGATTAGTCGAAGAAGAACTAGGTCCTTATCCCACAATTAATGTTGATTTATTAAGGGTTTATCAGGAAGTTAAACCACAGAAATATAGCAAGCTTCTAGATATTCAACTAAAAAAGGAATAGAAATAAAAAGTGGCTATTGTTGAAGTAAAGGGTAAGGATAGTGAAAAACTAAAAATTCTGAAACTTAATCCATCTGTAAACCGTAATAATATATATGGAGGGATTTTATGAGAAAATTTTACATTCCACTTATTATGCTGTTTATTTTATTGGGTTGTTCTTACGAAAGTTCCAAGTCAATTAATACGGAAAGTAACTCGTTGGAAGGACAGATTGCTAAGGTTATGGCAGATAACAAATTAAGCGATAAAGAAATTATTGATTATGACATTAAAGACA